>DATAIT010000103.1 GCA_036262515.1 Acidimicrobiales bacterium
GGACACCGGCCGCCGGCCACGTCCCCACGTCGCTCCCGTCCGGCAAGCCGGACGCCGCTGGTTCGCAGGCCGGCACCGCCGGCTCGGGCAACGCGCCCGACCCGGTTCCTGCCGGCCCTCCGACCGACACGCCTCCCGCCGACGCAGGCTCGCAGGCGTCGACCGGGCTCGACACCGCCACGGCCACCCCGGCTGACGGCCACGTGCCCAGCTCGGTGCCGGTCACCCGCCCGTAGCAACCCAGCTCTCCCACCCGAGGAAGGCCCGCAGCGCTCCCTGCGGGCCTTCCTCGCGCCCGACGGTCAGAGTCGATCCGGCGCCGACCGGCGCCCTTGCCGCCGGAGCCCCCCGACCCCACCATCGCACGCTCCTCGCAGTGGACCGGCGGCAATCGACGTCAGCGGATCAAATTCACCGCGGTGGTTGGCAGAGGAACCTGGTTTGCAGGGTTGGGGATCATTCGGAGGGTGGCGCCGCCCGTCACATCAAGCTTTCGGACGAAGAACTGGGCGTCGACATCAATCTGCTGGGAGGCGTTGCCAGAGATGTTGAACGGATCAGCATTGGGCAGGAAGAAGACGCCCCCCAGCCTCATTCCGCCACCACCGTTCAGAGAGCTTGTTGTGGAAGCCTCCGTCCAGAGCGCCAGATCCTCGAACTTGTGCGTCGCCAAGTCCGCAAGGGTCGGCCGGACGGCCATCTCATTGGGAGCTGTCCAGTCCAGTCTCACGCCGCTGCTCACGGTGATCTTTCCGAGCGACGTATTGGACGCCGGAGCCGGTGGGAGGGCGGGCGCGGGAGTGACAGAAGCCGGAAGGTAGCTGGGCCCCGTTGAAGTACTGGTCCCCCGGAGGTAGAGGAATGTCTGGCACATCGTGAGGGGCGCCCCGCTGCCTGCCTGGAAGCTTCCCTCCTTCACGAAGAACGTGCCGATCTTGGTGCGATCCGCTGCGAAGCGCTGGGTGCAGAGGGGGAATCCGTCGTTGTTCACGCTGAGTGTGCCATTGACGTCGACACCGATCTTGTTCCCCGTAGTCCGTCCGCGGACCCACAGCTTCCTCGAGTCGCGGATCGTAAAGGAGCCGGTTATCGAGAGCGGACCATTGATGACCACCTCGGCGTCCGACGATGTGATCGCCAGGTTCTTCACCGTGAGGCCGCCCGGGCAGTTGAACCACAGCTTGCTGACAGCGGTGATCGCGGTCGCGGTGTCGATGGTGCAGCCGAGGTTGAGCCCTGGCGCCGGGCCGGTGGCGTTGGTGAACCCGCCAGGCACGGTCGCGCTCTCGACCACCGGCGTCGCCGCGACATCGAGGGCTCGCACGTTCTCGAGAAAGCGCTCGTCCACAGGGGTACGGCCGATCTGGCGGAAGCCGACGGGGTTCGGTTCCCCAATGTCGGTCGGCCACGTCGAGTGAGCGTTCGGCGAGCCGAGGAGCTTCGCGTAGACGCCTATGCGAGCCTCTTTCGTGACGAATCCCGCGCCGTTGCGGGCGTTCTCGGCGTAGATCGCCGGACCAAGAGGCCCCGAGCCGCCTTCGAGAACTTTGGTCTGACCTCCGCACGCACCGTCGCCTGCGCTGTCCGCCTGGATGATGCCCGGGGATCCCGTCGGCTCGGCTGGCGTCGGCGCGATGGACGAGATGACGATGCGCGTGTCGTTTCCCTGAGTGCGTGCGGCCCGGCAGTCGTGTCGTTCGAGGAGCACCAGCGAGGCCGGCTCGTCCGGTGGGCCGTCTGGATTCAGGCGGGCCACGCTGTGCACGGTTGTGGTGTTCGAGTTGTTGCCAACAACGCGTGCGAAGATCGTCGCTCGCTTGTACGTGATGGCTACCCCAATCCGGTCGCATTGGGCGCCGTCTAGCGCCGATCCATTCTGTTGAATGTCCCCGCCAACCGCGTCCGCACCGGCCAAGAGTGGGTCCGTGGTCGGGACCGGATGCGTGATGGTGACGTCGTAACCCCGGCCCGCGTAGGTGACCGAACGAGCCGGTCCGGCGGTTGCGCAGGAAGTCCACGACGCACAACCGGCTCCGACCGGAGCGAAGGCGGAGTCGTCGAGGCCGAGATTTTGGGCTGCGTACGATACAGCGGTTGTGCATCCTTCGGACGAACTGACCGAAAGGTCGGCGGCACCGGCGGTGGCAGCCGCATCGGCCGCGGCCCGGTCGGTACGGCGATCGGCCCGGAGGGCACCGAGGTCGATGACGATGGCCACCATCGTGAAGAGGCCGACGAGGAGGAGCGCCCAGAGCACCAGAAAGGCGCCGTCCTCGCTACAGCAGCGGCGTGACGGATGCGCCATCAGTACGACTCGGCCTCGAACCGGGTGACCGACCGGGCCGTCAGGGTCACGTCGGCGTTGAAGAACAGCGCCTCGATGGGCGACTTCCGGCGCACCAGGATCTGGACCCGCTTCTCGTCGTCTCCCCGACCGTCGTTGAAGCACCGGGCAGTAGCGCCGGAGTCCTCGACCGGGGCGCCTCCTCCGGCGTAGACGGCACGGTGGCTCTGCTGGCCGTGGGGACCGGTCGTGTCCAAGGCCGGGTGCACGTAGGCCACGCAGATGTACCGGCCGGTCACGTTCGCGTCGAGGTCGCCGCTGGCGTTCTGCACCACCGCATCGGCCACGGCGTTGACCCATTGGTCCAACCCGCACGTGAGGCCGGAGGGCGGGGGGACGACGGTGCATCCCGCAGAGGGTGAGGCCTCCTGCGTGCTGGGCGCCAGCGTGGCGCCGTAGCGCGACGCTTCGCCCGCTGCGTTGCTCATGCTGATCTTGCGGTTGTAGCTCTGCCCGCCGCTGAACATGCCTAGGAGAATGGTCATGAAGATCGGGAAGATGAGTGCGAACTCGACGAAGGACGCGCCGCGCTCATCCCCGACGCGTCGCACCCCTACATCACTCTCAGTGTTCACGAGACCCCGTCCGCCACCTTCTCTGGGCACCCAACGGTAGTGTGGACCACCGTCGTCCTGGTTAGCAATCGGCCGGGTGCACCCACAATCTGAGGCAAAACTCGTCGAAAAGGCTGTTGTCTCGGGCAGGATGACCGATACACCGTGGGTACCGGACAACCTGGGGCAAGTTCGCCTCCTTTGAGGGGAGTGGGGTTTTCGAAGTGGGGACTAGACGGACGGCCATCGTGGTGGGTGCGGTGCTTGTCGCCGCCATCGCCGCGTTCGCGAACTACGCCTACCTGAACTCCGTGCAGGACCGGGCCTACAAGGACGCCGAGAGGCTCAAGGTCTTCAAGGTCGCCAAGGACATCGCCAAGGGCCTCCCCGGGGAGCAGGCGTTCCAGGAGGAGTTCATCAAGGCCGACGAGATCCCGCGGGAGTTCCGCCCGGCCACGGCGATCACCGCCGTGACCTCGATCCGGGCCAAGGTCGCCGTCACCAACCTGGCGGCCGGACAGGTGGTCGTCGACGGCATGTTCGTCGACCCCATCAACGCCCAGATCACGTTCTCGCAACGCATTCCCGCCGGTCACGTGGCCATCACCATCCAGGTCGACGCCGTCCGCGGCGTCGCCGGCCTGCTCGTTCCCGGCGACCAGGTGAACATCCTCGTGAAGGACCCGGACGGGGCGGAGCGCTTCCTCTTCCAGAACGCGCCGATCATCGCCATCGGCACCACGGCGGCGCCACAGGCGGGTGACGCGGCCGCCGCCGTCAATCCCGGCAGCGGCCTCGTGACCTTCGCCGTGACCCCTGACGCGGCCGCCAAGCTCGCTCTGGCGTCGTCGAACGACATCTATCTCACCCTGGTGCCCAAGGACAACCAGCCTGCCCAGGTGGCGCCCGTCAATCCGGGAAACTTGTTCAACGGCCCGGCCGTGCCGACACTCCCATCATGACTACCGTCGAGTCCATGGCCGAACCCCGCTTCCAGGTCGCCGTCGTCGGAGTCGAACCTGCCCTCGAGTCCCGCGTCGCCCAGCTTCTCGCTGAGGGGGCCAGCGTGGAGTCGATGACCACGCTTCGTGACCTCGGCCGGGCTTCGCTGCACAGTCCCACGGTGGTCGTGCTCGGCCCCTCGTTCGCCGCCCCGGCCGTGCTGGAGGACGCGCTCGCCCAGGTGCTGGCCAGGCCGTCCACCGGCGCCATTCTCGTCGCCGACGAGCTGAGCACCCAGCTCCTCCAGCGGGCGCTGCGGGCCGGCGTGAGCGACGTGGTCGAGGTCTCCGGCGACCCGAGCGACATCGAGGACGCCATCCGGCGGGCTGCGGCCCAGCTCGCCCAGCGGGCGCCCCTGCACGCCGCGCCGACCGGGGCGCCCGAAGCGGACTCTGGTCGCCTCATCACCGTGTTCTCGCCGAAGGGTGGTTCGGGAAAGTCCGTCATCGCGTGCAACCTCGGGGTCCTGCTGGCCGAGCGCAGCGAGGGTCCGGTCGCTCTCATCGACGCCGATCTCCAGTTCGGCGACGTGGCGGTGATGCTCAAGCTCACGCCGCAGCACACGATCGTCGACGCCGTGTCGGCCATGCACCGCCTCGACGCCCCGCTCATCCGCAGCCTCCTCTCCACCCACGCCAGCGGGCTGCTGGTGCTCGGGGCTCCGCGAGAGCCGGCCTTCGGCGACCAGGTCCAGGCCAGCGACATGCACCGGATCGTGGAGCTGCTCCGCACCTTCTGCAGCTTCGTCATCGTCGACACGCCCACCCAGTTCAGTGACGTCGCCCTGCACCTCATCGAGGAGAGCGACGACCTCGTTCTGGTGGCGGGCATGGACGTCCCGGCCATCAAGAACATGAAGATCGGTCTCCAGACGCTCAAGCTGCTGGGCACGCCCTCCAGCAAGCTCAAGCTGGTGCTGAACCGGGCCAACGCCAAGGTGGGTCTCGACGTGACCGAGGTGGAGAAGACGCTCCACCTGAAGGCCGAGGCGCTCCTCCCGAGCGACATCCTTGTGCCGCAATCCGTGAACAAGGGCGTACCGGCGGTCATGGGCAACCCGAAGTCGGGCTTCACCAAGGCGATGGCCGCGTTCGCCGATGTGCTGGCGCCCGAGCTGGCAACGCGACGAGGGAGGTAGGGCGGTGTCCCTGTACAAGCGGCTTCAGGAGACTCAGGCCAATGCGCCGCTACGACGCGACGCCGTGCTGGACGAGCTGCGCCTGCGTGTGCACCACCAGTTGATCGAGGCGCTCGGACCGGTGCTGTCCGACGGGAAGATGAGCGAGCTCGAGCTGCGGAGGCGGGTGGAGGACGAATTGCGCAACGCGCTGTCCACCGAGTCCACGCCGCTGTCGATGGCCGACCGCGAAGCCCTGGTCAACGACGTCACCGACGACGTGCTCGGGTACGGGCCGATCGAGCGGTACCTGCGCGACCCGGGGGTCACCGAGGTGATGGTGAACGGCCCCCAGAACGTGTTCGTGGAGCGGATGGGCAAGCTCGAGAAGGTTCCCGTGTCCTTCATCGACGAGAACCACCTTCGCCGGATCATCGACAAGATCGTGAGCCAGGTGGGTCGGCGGGTCGACGAGTCCGTGCCCATGGTCGACGCCCGCCTGCCCGACGGCTCCCGCGTCAACGCCATCCTCCACCCGCTCGCCATCGGCGGTCCCTTCCTCACGGTGCGCAAGTTCTCCAAGGACCCCCTCACGGTGTCCGACATGATCCAGCTGGGGACCTTCGACGCCCAGGTCGCCCGGTTCCTCCAGGCCTGCGTGCAGGGCCGGCTCAACATGATCATCTCCGGCGGTACCGGCACCGGGAAGACGACACTCCTCAACGTCCTGTCGAGCTTCATCCCCGGCGACGAGCGGGTCATCACGATCGAGGACGCGAAGGAGCTCCAGCTCCGCCAGGAGCACGTCCTGTCCCTGGAGGCCCGTCCGCAGAACATCGAGGGCCGGGGTGAGGTCACGATCCGCGACCTCGTCCGCAACGCCCTGCGCATGCGTCCGGACCGCATCGTGGTCGGCGAGTGCCGCTCCGGTGAGGCCCTCGACATGCTCCAGGCCATGAACACCGGCCACGACGGCTCGCTCACCACCATCCACTCGAACAGCCCCCGCGACACGCTGTCCCGCATCGAGACCATGACGCTCATGGCCGGTTTCGATCTTCCGGTGCGGGCCATCCGTGAGCAGATGTCCTCGGCGCTGGATCTCATCGTCCACCTCACCCGCCTGCGCGACGGCACCCGCCGGATCACCCAGGTCACCGAGGTCATGACGATGGAGGGCGACATCATCGTGATGCAGGACGTCTTCGTGTTCGACTGGAGCAAGGGCCTCGACGAGACGGGCCGCTACCTCGGGAGCCTGAAGCCCACGGGCATCCGGCCCAAGTTCGCCGAGAAGCTCCGCGACGTGGGCATCGACCTCCCCGCCGGGCTCTTCGAGGCGGACGGCATGGGCCCGAGGTCAACCCCCCCGCGGCATCGATGAGGCGGCTCATCGCCGCCTTGTTCGTGGCGGCCCTGAGCCTCGGAGCCGTCGCCGCCCCAGCCTCGGCCGCGGACAGGCTCGTCATTCGCAAGCTCGACTTCTCGCACTTCCCGAAGGTCACGATCTCCGCCCAGGTCAGCGGTGCCACCCCCGACCCGAACTCCTTCGCGCTTCGCGAGAACGGCAAGATCGTCAACTCGATCGAGGTCGTGCCACTCGGAAAGACGGACACCCCGGTCGGGATCGCGCTGGTGATCGACATCTCCGGGTCGATGCGGCAGGGCTCGAAGCTGGTGGCGGCCAAGGAGGCGGCCAAGCAGTTCGTGTCCCAGAAGCTCGAGAACGATCAGATCGCCATCGTGGCGTTCAACCAGACGGCGCAGGTCGTCTCGGGGTTCACCGCCGATCAGGCCCTCCTCAACCACGCCATCGACGGACTCAACGCCACCGGCGAGACCGCCCTCTTCGACGGCGTCCGGAGCGCGGCCACGCTCTTCGGAGACCGACCGGACCTCCAGGCCAACATCGTGGTGCTGTCGGACGGCGCAGACACGGCGTCCCAGAACAACGTCGACGCGGCGGAAGCGTCGGTGCTGACCGCCAAGGCGTCTCTCTTCGCAGTAGGTCTCCTCGGTGGTGAGTTCGACGCCGCCTCCCTGCGCAGGCTGTCATCGGCCAGCGGCGGGACCTACACGGAGACGACCGACCCCGAGTCGCTGAAGAGCGTCTACCAGACGGTCCAGCGCGACATCCAGAACCAGTTCGAGATCTCGTACACGTCGTCGGCCTCGGGCAGTGTCAAGATCAGCCTGGCCGCGGGCGGCGTCCTCGCCTTCGCCGGGCCTGTCAACGCCGGCTCGGTGGCCGAGGGCGTGAGCGCCTCGCCCCAGGTGGTCGACTCGTCGCCGTTCGCCGGTGCCCTCGGCAACTCGGCGTCCCTCGTCGGAATCGCCGTCGTGGCCTTCCTCGCCGTCGCACTCGTGGTCGTCGGCGTCGTCGCCCTCACGCGGACAGGAATCCCCGGGCTGGCGACCAGGCTCCAGCCCTACGGCCCCGAGGGCGGCACGGCGTTCGAGACCCAGGCCGGCAGCGAGATCGACCTGGCGCAGACCCGTCTGGTGCAGCGGGCGGTGGCGGCCACGGCCCGCCTGGCGAAGGGCGGGAACGTCCTCGAGACGCTCGAGAAGAAGCTCGACCAGGCGGACCTCCCGGTCCGACCGGCTGAAGCCCTGTTCTTCTACGTCGTGGGGCTGTTCGCCCTGGTCTTGGCCACGCTGCTGCTCTCGGGTCTGTTCTTCGCCATCCTGGCCCTGATCGTGTTCGGGCTCTCGCCCTTCGCCGTCCTGAACGTGCTCGGGCGCCGCCGGCAACGGCGATTCGCGTCGCAGCTCCCCGACGTCCTGCGCCTGCTGGCCAGCTCGCTGCGGGCCGGGTTCTCGCTCCTCCAGGCCGCCGACGCCACCGCCGACCAGATGGACGGCCCGATGGCCAAGGAGCTCCACCGGGTCCTCGTCGAGGCTCGTCTCGGCCGTCCGCTCGAGCAGGCCATGGAGGACTCGGCCAAGCGGGTGCAGGTGCCCGACTACGACTGGGTCGTGATGGCGATCGGGATCCAGCGTGAGGTCGGTGGCAACCTGGCCGAGCTGCTGTCCACCGTCGCCGACACCATGGTCGCCCGAGAGCGGCTCCGCCAGGAGGTCAAGACCCTGACCGCAGAAGGTCGCCTGAGCGCCATGGTCCTGGCTGCGCTGCCGGTCCTCATCGGCGCCGCCGTCTACGTCCTCAACCCCAGCTACCTCGACCCCATCCTCCACCGCACCGGTGGCCAGATCATGATCCTCGGCGCCATCGCCGCCGGCATCGCCGGGTTCGTGTGGATGCGCAAGATCATCGACATTCCTGCCTGATCATGCTGCTCCTCGCCATCGCCGCCGTCTTCGGAGCTGTCGTCCTCGTCGCCTTGGCGGCCACCTCCCAGCTCGAGTCGAGGGCCGCCGTGCGGTCCTCGCTGCGCCAGATCGGCGACTACGAGGTGGCCTCGGTACGAGCCGAGGAGCTGAGCCGCTCGATCGGCGCGCGCCTCGGCGCGCCGGCGGCCCAGCGCCTCGTCGGCCTCGGGCGCCGGTTCACGCCCGCCGGCTACGCCGCCCAGTCGGCCGACAAGCTCACCCAGGCGGGCAAGGCGAGATCCGACGACCTCGATCGCTTCCTGGCCATCCGTGTCGTCACCATCGCCCTCGTCCCCGTCGTGGTCCTTCTGGCATTTCTCCTGCTCGACGTGGGGAACCGGCTGAAATGGTCAATCGCACTGTTCGGCGCCATGCTGCTGGTCCTCGGGCCGGACGCCCAGCTCAACCGGAAGGTCGAGGAGCGCCGCTACGCGATCCAGCTCCAGCTCCCCGACGTGCTCGACCTCCTCACCATCAGCGTGGAGGCGGGCCTCGGCTTCGAGCAGGCCTTGGACCGCACCGTGAGCTCCGTGCCCGGCGCGCTGGCCGAGGAGTTCGGCCGCATGCTTGGCGAGGTGCGAGCCGGTTCGAGCAGAGCCGATGCCCTCCGTGCGTTCGAGCAACGGACCGGCGTGCCCGAGGTGAAGTCGTTCGTGCTGGCGCTGCTCCAGGCTGACGCTTTCGGTGTGTCCATCGGCCGGGTGCTGCGCCTCCAGGCCGACGAGATGCGGGTGCGCCGGCGCCAGCTGGCCGAGGAGATGGCGCAGAAGGCACCGGTCAAGATGCTCTTCCCGATGGTCTTCTGCATCTTCCCGGCGCTGTTCGTCGTCGTGCTCGGTCCTGCCTTCATCACGACCCTCGAGGGCCTCCGGAACTCGTGAAGCCCACGCTGCGGCCGCCGTCGGCCGCTGCGGTGACGGGCGGTGCGGCGGCTCTGTGGGGCTTGGCCATCGGGCTGCGGCCCCTGGGTGACAACTCGGCACTGACCCACCTGGCCACCGGGCGCCTGATCCTCGACCACGGCGTGCCGAGCGGGGACCCGTTCTCTTTCTCCGCCCCCGGGACAGCCTGGACGGTGTCGTCCTGGCTCGCGTCCGTGGGCATGGCCCTGGCCGAGCGGGTCAACGAAGCGCACGGCGTCCTCCTCGCCCGCACGGTGGTGACGACCGCCCTCGCCGTCCTGGCGTGGCGCCTCACCCGTCCCGCCGGCACGCTGGCGGGACGGATCATCGCCGTCAGCGTGGTGCTCGTGCTCGGCAGCGGCGGGTGGCCGGAGCGACCCCTCCTGCTGGGGCTGCTGTTCCTGGCCACCGTCGCCGTGGTCGTCGAGGACGACCGGCGCCGCCCGTGGCTGGTCGCCCCAGTCATGTGGCTGTGGGTCAACGTCCACGGGAGCTTCCCGCTGGGTGTCGTGTACCTCGTTGCCCGTCTGGCCGGGAGGAAGCTCGACGGGGAGCCCGCCGGGCGGCTGCGGACGGTCACGCTGGCTGCAGGCGCCGGCACGCTCGCCGGTGCGATCAACCCGGTCGGACCGCGGCTGCTGACCTTTCCGTTCCACCTCCTCGGCCGCCACGACCTGCTGGCCCGCGTCGTGGAGTGGCGCTCGCCGACCTTCTCCGAGCCGCCCAACCTGTTCTTCCTCGCCGCCGTGCTCCTCGCCGTGGCACTGGCCGGTCGGCGCCGGTCGTGGGAGGACGGGCTGGTGGCCGCTGCGTTCGGTACCGCCGCCTGCCTCGGCCAGCGCAACCTCACCCTCGCCGCCGTGGCCCTGGCGCCGGTGCTCGCCCGCGGCCTGTCCGGCCTTGGCACGGTCGAGGGCAGGGAGCGCAACAGGGCGACGGCGGTCGCGGCCATGGCGCTGGGCGTGGTGGCGGTGACGTTGGTCGCCTCGTCGCTCCAGCGGAACGCCTACGACCTCACGAAGTATCCGGTGCGCCAGCTGGCGTGGATGGAGGACCAGGGACTCTTCGATGGTCGGGTGGCCACGCAGGACTTCGTCGGCAACCTGGTGATGTTGCGCGAGGGCCCCGGTCCGCACGTCTTCTTCGACGACCGCTACGACATGTACCCCCGGCAGGTGATCCGCGATGCCGTGGCGCTGCTCGACGGCGATGAGGGATGGCAGCGCCGTCTCGACACCTACCGCATCGACGCCGTCCTCTGGGAGCGGTCGAGGCCCTTGGCCGGCCTGCTGGCGCTCGACCCGGGATGGCGGATCGTCCGCAAGGACAAGGACTGGGTCGTGGCACTACGGACGCCTCCGACCTAGGTCGGAGGCGTCCGTGGTACCGCTGTTCCTTCGTACTGCTTACTGGAGCGCGCTGCCCGTCGAGCTCAGGCTGTTGTTGGCGCCCTTGCCGATGAGGGTGATGGCGCCGATGCAGACGACGGCGATGAGGGCCAGCAGCAGGGCGTACTCCACGAGGCTGGCGCCCCGCTCGTCGCGTACGCGCGAGCGGATCACGGTCTGGCAGTAGGTCCAGCAGGCGGTCAGGGTGTCCATCGTCTCTCTTGCTTCCTCTCGATCGGTCAGCAGAAGTATCGGGGTTTCGAGCCCACGGATGAATAGGGCATTTGACCAAGACTGCGGTGTCTGCCGTGCGCTCGCGGTGGCGCCCCGGTCAGGGAAGGCGGCTGGCGGTGCTGCTCAGGCTGGCGGCCGTCGTCTCGCCGATCATGGTCACTGCCGCGATGCAGAACGCGGCGATGAGCGAGACCAGCAGTGCGTACTCGATCACGCTCGCCCCCCGCTCCACCCCGACGCGCGACCGGAACACGGCCCAGTAGTGCGTCCACACGTTCCACAATGCTTCCATGGTGGTTCCTCCGCCGTCGCTGCCCGGTATCTGATGATCGGCAGAAACGGCAGGGAGTCCATAGGCAAACTGACCAAACACGTGCGCTCATGTGTCCGAACGCGCCGATGGCGTCCCAATTGGGACGCCATCGGCGTGCTCTGGCCCTCACGACCTGGGGGTCGGGGCACCGCCTCCCCGGTCTTCCCGGGGCGGCGGGCGCTACTGGATGGCGCTGCCGACCGAGCTGAGCTTGTTGTTGGCGCCCTTGCCGATCAGGGTGATGGCACCGATGCAGACGACGGCGATGAGCGCGAGAAGCAGCGCGTACTCGACGAGGCTGGCGCCACGCTCATCCTTGATGTGCTTGCGAACGACGGTCTGGCAGTAGGCCCAGCAGATGTTGACGAGATCCATTTTTCCACTCCTGGTCGTGACGTTGGCTGTCAGACAAGTCTCGACTGGAAACGGCGGTTTCCCTATAGGCCATCTGACCAATTCTCGTGGAGCCTCAGTCGAGACGGATGATTCCCATGCGGACGGCCCGGAGGACTGCTTGCGTGCGGTCCCGCGACTCCAGCTTCTCATAGATCGACGAGAGGTGGTGACGAACGGTCTTGGTGCTGATGTAGAGCGCCTTGCCGACCTCGGGCGTGGAGGCGCCGTCGGCGATCAGCTTGAGCACCTCCTCCTCGCGCTTGGTGAGCAGAGGGTCGGGCTCGGCGCCCGGGCCGGTCGGGTTGGCGGCCTCCAGCATCGACGTGGCGAGCGCCGGGGAGAGGGCAGCCTCGCCGGCGGCGACGGTGCGCAGCATGCCGACGATGTCGTCCGTGCTGCAGTCCTTCACGAGATACCCGGCGGCACCGGCCCGCACCGCATCGCCGACCACCGCCGGCTCGGAGTGCATGGTGAGCATGACGACCTCGACGTCGGGCAGGCGCGTCCTGATGATCCGCGTGGCCTCGACGCCCCCGCCCTTGGGCATGCTGACGTCCATGAGCACGATGTCGGGTTGGTGCTCGACGGCCAGCGACACGGCCTGTTCGCCGTCCGCCGCCTCGCCCACCACGGTGAGACCGGCGGCCTCCAGCGAACGGCGCAGCCCCTCGCGCAGCGCCGTGTGATCGTCGGCGAGCAGCACACGGACCTGCGTGGTGTCACTCACAGCGCAAGGGTGACGCGGACCTCGGTGCCGGCCCCGGGGGCCGACGTCACAGCGAAGGTGGCGCCGATGGCGTCGGCTCGTTCCTGCATCCCGAGCAAACCGTAGCCGCCCGGGCGGCGGTGGTCGGCCGACGGCATGCCGCGGCCGTCGTCGGTCACGCGCAGCACGGCGCTGCGGTCGTCGGTGGCCCACACCACCGTCACCGACGTCGCTTCTGCATGTCGCTCGGCGTTGGTGATGGCCTCCTGGGCGATGCGCCACAGCTCCCGCTCGACGGCCAGAGGAAGCCGCCGGCGCGCATCGACCTCGAGGCAGATCTCAAGCTCCGTCCGCCGCCTGACCCGGGCGACGAACTCGTGGAGGGCCTGGCCGACGCCATGCTCCTCGGACACGTCGGTGCGCAGGTCGGAGAGCGTTTCGCGCAGCTCGCCGACGACCGAGCGCACGGTCTCCCGCAACTCGTGCACCTGCTGGCGGATCTCGTCCTCGGACGCGCTCTTGGCCGCGCGGTCGAGCTCGAAGCCGACCAGGGCGAGGGACTGGCCGACGCTGTCGTGCAGGTCGCGGGCGATGCGGCTGCGCTCCCGTTCGGCCGCGAGGGTGCCGATCCGGGAGAACCAACGGGCGTTGTCGATGGCCACGGCCAGCTGCTCGGCGAAAGCCTCCATGAGGGTCAGGTGCGAGGGCGTCAGCGGTTCGGCCGAGATGCGCTCCACCGCCAGGACTCCCACCAGCTCCTGGTGAGCGCGCAGCGGTGCGTAGATCCCTGATCTTGAGTCCGGTGCCAGGCCCGCGCCCGGGTCGATGACGCTGGCGAGCAGTGGCAGCGGCTCACGGCTGACCGTCTCCAGGAGCGGCGGCAGGTCGCCGTCCTCCAGATGCGCTGCGAGGCTGACACCCAGCGAGCGGACGACGGTCCACCCGGAGGTCTCGTCCCGCACCAGGATCACGACCACGTCGGGCTCGAACAGGTCGCGGAGCCGACTGGCGCTCGACTCCAGGGTCTCACCGAGGTCGAGCGACATCGGCAGTGACGACGCCACCCGATGGAGCTCGAGGAGGAGGTTGTTCGCCTCGGAGAGCTGTTGCAGCCGCCCGAGGAACGCCGTGGTCTCGGCCGACGCCCGGAGGGTGATGCGTCGTGCGTATCCCGTCACCACGGCGACCAGCGAGATCTCGCCGGCCCACTGCACGGTGAGGCGCAGGTCGGGCGTTGCGGCGCGGAGATGGTAGGGAATGGCGATGGCGGCGATGCATGCCGCGGCCGTCGGCAGCGACGTGGACATGCCCCCGGAGAACCCGGCCACGCTGACGACCGTGAACACGCCGAGGACGTAGGGCGAGGTCCAGTAGTCGGTGGCGACGACCGTCGAGACGATGACCGCCGCCTCGGTGAGGATGCCGACGAGGGCAGCTCGCGTGCCGCGGGTGACCTCGACCGGGCTGATGGTGCGCCACAGCGCCAACGTGAGGACGACGGCGCCGGGCACGGCGTCGGACTGGGTGCGTGCGCCTGAGGACAGCACGAGCAGGGCGGCCGCCGTGGTGGTCCAGCGGATGGCGGTCACGACCGACGTGAAGTTCTCGCCGGGCAGGGCCGCCGCCTCGATGTGCGCCGGGACCTCCAGCGGCGGGGCGGTCCCGATCCGTGGCGGTGACTGCGCCCGCCTGACCGCGGAACCGAGCTGCGTCATCCCTCGTCCCTCGTCTCGATCCGGTTCGCCATGGTACTTGCGGTGACGCATTCGGCCGGGCGGGCGACGGGAGGGAACTGCCCAGCCTGGCCCGGTCTAGCCCGTATGGGCCATTCGTACGTGCCGTCGAGCTTCTTCCTCAAGTTTCCAGGGACCCGGTGACGATCCTCAGTGCCATGTCCGTGCTGTCCAGCCGTCGCCTGGGTGGCCGCGCCGTGCCCGCCCTCCTGGCCGCCGTCCTCGCCGGCGTCCTGGTGAGCGCTGCGGGCCTGGCGCCGGCGGCCGGGGAGGAGGGGCCCGAGTTCCGCCGCATCCACTTCCCGGTGGAGGGCGCCGTGCGGTTCAGCGACGATTTCGGTGACCCCCGCAGCGGCGGCCGCACGCACGAGGGCAACGACCTCATGGGTGCGAAGCTGCAGAAGCTGCTGGCGGCGGTGGACGGCAAGCTCAGCTTCCGGGACGGCGGCGCGCTGTCGGGCAACATGGTGACGATCACCGATGCCGACGGGTGGTCCTACCGGTACATCCACGTGAACAACGACTCGCCCGGCACCGATGACAACGCCAACCCGGCGGAGTGGATCCTTGCCCCCGGGATCGTGCCCGGGGCCCGGGTCAAGGCCGGCCAGCACATCGCCTTCATGGGCGACAGCGGCAATGCCGAGAGCACGGCTCCGCATCTCCACTTCGAGGTCCGCACGCCCGAGGGCGCGGCGGTCGACCCGTGGACGAGCCTTCGCCTCGCGCAGGGCCTGCCCGCCGGGACGCGGTGTTCCTACGGCACGAACCCGGTCGGGACGCCGAGCGCGTCGGCCGGATCCGGCTACTGGCTGCTCGGTTCCGACGGCGGGGTGTTCGGGTTCGGGTCCGCCGCCTTCCACGGGTCCACGGGCGACATGCGGCTGAACCAGCCGATCGTCGGGCTGGCGCCCACCCCGTCGGGCGGGGGGTACTGGCTGGTGGCGCGCGACGGTGGCATCTTCGCCTTCGGTGACGCCACGTTCTACGGGTCGACCGGGGCCATGAGGCTCAACCGGCCCATCGTCGGAATGGCGGCCACCCCTACGGGCAAGGGGTACTGGCTCGTCGCATCGGACGGTGGCATCTTCGCCTTCGGCGACGCCACGTTCTTCGGCTCCACCGGCGCTCTCACGCTGAACGAGCCCATCGTGGCCTTGGCACCCGCCCCGGCAGGCGCGGGCTACTGGCTGCTCGGCTCGGACGGCGGCGTGTTCGGGTTCGGCGCCGCCTCGTTCCTCGGCTCCGTTCCGGGGGTCGGCGTTGACACCACCGTCGTGTCCGTCGGGGCCACGCCGTCGGGCAAGGGCTACTGGCTGCTCGCCGCCGACGGCGGGGTGTTCTCCTTCGGGGACGCCTCGTTCAAGGGCTCGCTGCCCGGGACGGGGCTGTGCAAGTGGCCGGAGGGCGCCCGCCTCGTTCCTACTGCGACGGGCAAGGGCTACTGGATCCAGGGGCGCGACGGCAGCACGTCGCCCTTCGGCGACGCCAAGTTCCACGGCAGCCTCACCAAGGCCGGCGTCGTGCCCAATGCGGTCACGATCGACCTGGCCGTCGTTCCGCCGCCGCTTGTACCGCCGCTTCCGGTCGCCGCACCGACCATCCCGGCAATACTCCCCAAGCCCCCCGTCCCGACCTCCTGAGGCGGACGCCACCCGGGGCGCGGGCGGCGCAGGTGCGGAGACGTTCCTGTCACAGGGTGCCCGGTACGCTTCGTGCGGTGCCGCCGTTCAAGGTCGTCTCGGACTTCGCTCCCGCCGGTGACCAGCCGCGAGCCATCGAGCAGCTGTCCGAGGGCGTCAACCACGGCGACCGGTTCCAGACCCTGCTCGGCATCACGGGCTCCGGGAAGTCAGCCACGATCGCCTGGACCATCGAGCAGGTGCAGCGGCCCACGCTGGTGATCGCTCCCAACAAGTCGCTGGCCGCCCAGCTCGCCAACGAGTTCCGGGAGTTCTTCCCGCAGAATCGGGTCGAGTACTTCGTCAGCTACTACGACTACTACCAGCCCGAGGCGTACATCGCCTCCAGCGACACCTACATCGAGAAGGACTCGTCGATCAACGACGAGGTCGACCGCCTCCGCCATTCGGCCACCGCCGCCCTGCTGGCCCGGCGTGACGTCATCGTGGTCGCGTCCGTCAGCTGCATCTACGGACTCGGCTCGCCGGAGGAGTACTCCAAGCGGATGCTCCTGCTCAGGCCGGGCGACGAGCGCGACCACCGCGGGGTCCTGCAGCAGCTGGTCGACATGCAGTACGAGCGCAACGACCACAACCTGGTGCGCGGGAAGTTCCGGGTGCGGGGCGACACCATCGAGGTCCACCCGGCCTACGAGGAGTTCGCCGTGCGCATCGAGCTGTTCGGCGACGAGGTCGAGCGGATCAGCCGCATCGACACCCTCACCGGTGAGCACCTCGGCGAGGTGCAGGAGCTCACCATCTTCCCGGCCACGCACTACGTGGCGGGCGACGAGCGCATGCGAACCGCCATCCGTGGCATCGAGGTCGAGCTGCAGCAGCGGCTGGCCTTCTTCGAGAGCCACGGCAAGCTGCTCGAGGCGCAGCGGCTGCGTATGCGCACCCAGTACGACCTCGAGATGATGGCCGAGATCGGCGTGTGCAACGGCATCGAGAACTACAGCCGCCACATCGACGGTCGCGGCCCGGGCGAGCCGCCCCACACCCTGCTCGACTTCTTCCCGAGGGACTTCCTGCTCGTCATCGACGAGAGCCACGTCACCGTGCCGCAGCTGCACGGCCAGTACGAGGGTGACCGGTCCCGCAAGGAGACGCTCATCGACCACGGGTTCCGCCTGCCGTCGGCGGCCGACAACCGGCCCCTGCGCTTCGACGAGTTCTACCAGCGGGTCAACCAGTGCGTGTTCCTGTCGGCCACGCCGTCGCCCTACGAGATCCAGCAGTCGACCCAGGTGGTCGAGCAGATCGTGCGCCCCACGGGGCTGGTCGACCCCGAGGTCATCGTCAAGCCGACGAAGGGCCAGATCGACGACCTGATCCATGCCATCAACGAGCGGGTGGCCGTCGGGGCGCGTGTCCTGGTAACGACCCTCACCAAGAAGATGGCGGAGGACCTCACCGACTACCTGCTCGAGATGGGCGTCCGGGTCCGGTACCTGCACTCCAACGTCGACACCATCCAGCGCATCGAGATCCTGCGCGACCTGCGGCTCGGCGAGTTCGACGTGCTGGTGGGCATCAACCTCCTCCGCGAGGGGCTCGACCTGCCCGAGGTGTCCCTCGTCGCCATCCTCGATGCCGACAAGGAGGGCTTCCTGCGCAGCGAGACCTCGCTCATCCAGACGATGGGTCGAGCCGCCCGCAACGTCGACGGTTCGGTGGTGATGTACGCCGACAAGGTCACCGATTCGATGCAGCGCGCCATCTCCGAGACCCAGCGCCGGCGGGCTGTGCAGCAGGCGTACAACGCCGAGCACGGAATCGACCCGCAGACCATCATCAAGGCCGTCACCGACATCCTGGCCCAGCTCCGGCCCGACGAGACGGCGCCGGTGCCGGGCGGCGGGAAGCGCTCGCGCCGGCGCGACAGGAGCGACTTCGCCGAGCTCCCGAGGGACGAGCTGGGCAGGCTCATCCGCACCCTCGAGGAGGAGATGCACGAGGCGGCGGCCGACCTCCGCTTCGAGTACGCCGCCCGCCTGCGCGACGAGGTCAACGACCTGAAGCGGGAGCTGCGCGAGGTGAAGATCTGAGCCGTCTCGCGGGTGCGCTGCACCGCCCGCTGGCGGCCTGCGCGCTCCTGCTCGTCCTCTACGTGGGGCTGTCCCTCCTCAACGACCCGCGCGCCTTCCTGGGCACCGACACGGGCGGGAAGGTCGCCACATTGCGGGTGATGACCGAGCGCGGGCATCTCGACCCCGACATCGGCTATTGGGCCGAGCGGTGGGACCCGACCGGGCGCGTCCACCCGCTCTACTACACCAGCCACTTCGGCCACCGGTGGGTGAACGCCACCACGCTGCCGGTGCTCTACGCCGCGTATCCTCTGTACGCGCTGGGTGGGTACCGGCTCACCCTCGCCCTCCCGATGCTCGGGTCGGTGCTCTCGGCGCTGGCGGCGCGAGCGCTGGCCCGGCTCCTGACGAGCGGCCCGAGCGACGGGTGGGCCGCGTTCTGGATCGTCGGGCTGGCGTCACCGCTGACGATCTACGCCCTCGACTTCTGGGAGCACTCGCTCGGCGTCGCCGCCATGGCGTGGGCCATCGTCCTCCTCGTCGACGCCGTCGAAGCCCGCCGCGGGTGGCCCGCCTTCCTGGGTGCGGGGGCCCTGTTCGGCGCGGCCGCCACCATGCGCACCGAGGCGCTGGTCTACGGCTTCGTGGCGGTGGGAGGTGCGTGCCTGGTCCTGTCGGTGCGGCGCCGCCCGGGTCTCGCCGTGGGCGGCGGCGCGCTGGCCGCCGTCGGCCTGGCCGTCCCGCTGCTCGCCAACTCGGCACTCGAGGTGGCGACCGTCGGGGAGACGATCCGGTTCAGTCGCGCCGCCGGCTCGGCGTCGGGCGCCATCGCCGGCGTCGGGGGCGCGTCGGGGGTTGCCGGCACCCGGCTGCAGGAGGCGCTCCTCAACGCCGCCGCTCTGACGCCGTCGCTCGAGCCGCTTCCGTCCTTGATCGGCTTCGGCGTGCTCGGCCTGCTCGCGTTCGTGGCATGGCGCGCGTCCCGAAGCGGCGATGTGGGCCCCGCCGTGCTGGCCGCCGCCGGCGTCGGCGCGCTGTACCTGATCCGGTTCGCCGAGGGCCCGGGCTTCGTTCCCGGCCTCGTGGCGACCACGCCGCTGGCCGCTGTGGGCCTCGTGCTGGGGTGGCGGACGGCGGCCGGGCGCTTCGTGTGCGCGGTGGCCCTCGTGGCGCTCCCGCTCGTGTGGGCGAGCCAGTTCTCCGGGGGAGCGGCCCCGCAATGGGCGGGCCGGTACCTCCTCGTGAGCGGCCTCCTCCTGGGCGTGGCCGGCATCGCCGGCCTCGAGCGGTTGCGCCCTTGGGCCCGCGCCAGCGTCGTCGGCCTGGCCGGGGTCGTCACGGCGTTCGGCATGGTGTGGATGTCGATCCGCACGCACGACTTCGCGCACGCGCTGGCCGCCCTCAACCGGCGACCGGAGCCGGTGCTCGTGTCACGCATCGGCCACCTGGCGAGGGAAGGCGGAGTGTTCTACGGGGATCACCGATGGTTGTCGGCCACGAATCCGGCCGACCAGCGGTTCGCCGTCCACGTCCTCGAGGAGGCCGGCATACGGCGCTTCGGGTTGATCGAGGCGACGGACTTCCGGCAGGACAGCCCCATCGCCGGCTGGCGGCAGGTCGGCACCGACGAGCTCGAGCTGGTGGACGGCCTCCAGCTGACGGTCACGACGTTCGAGGCCGATTGACCCGGCCACCGTCGACGACGGCGAGTGTGCCGGTACAGGGCGACGCCGCCGTCGGTGCTCCGTGGCCGGATAAGACGACCGCCGGGCGGCGACCGGTCGTCCTCCGGTCGCACGCGGCCGCACTGGGAGGGTTTGCCGTGCTCACGGCCGCCTTCCTGTGGCCGGCCATCGTGCATTTCCGTGACCGGGTGCTGTCCGAAGGCGGTGACGGGAGCACCTTCCTCTGGGCGTGGTGGGCGATGCCGCGGGCTTTGCTCGACGGGCACGACCCGTTCGTCACCCGCCGGCTCTTCTTCCCCGTCGGCGGAAATCTCGCCTTCCACACCACTGCGCCGCTGGAGATGGCGGTGTCGTGGCCGGTCGCCCGCGTGCTCGGACTCGCCGCCGCCCTCAACTTCCTGCAGGTGGCGGCCGTGTTCCTGTCGGCCGTCGGGGCCTACCTCCTCGCGTTCCATGTGTGCGCCGACCGGCGCGCCGCGTTCTTCGCGGGCGCCGCGTTCGCATTCGTGCCCTACCGGTTCGTGCACATGGGCGGTCACTTCAATCTCATCCACGCCGAGTTCCTGCCCTTCGGCGCGCTGGTGTTCCTGCGCTTCCTCGACCACCAGAGCCGGCGGCGCGCCGCTCTGGTCGGCCTCTTGCTGGGCCTCACGTTCCTCACCGACTTCTACTACCTCGTCTTCCTGCTCCTCGCTCTCGGCGTCATCGCGCTGAGCCGTCGGCGCGACGTCGGCAGGGGGACGGTCCGCCGGCTGGCGGAGGCGGCGGTAGTGACCCTCGTCGTCGCCCTGCCACTGCTCGTCCCGATGGTCGCCGCCATGCGGTCGGGCGAGCTGGACGCCTTGCCGGGCTGGGGTGGTGCCGACGTCTTCGTGGCCGATGCCGTCTCGTGGTTGCTGCCGCCGGCGAGGCACCCACTGTGGGGATCGTGGGTGGCCAGCGCCAGGGAGGGGTTGCCGGCGGCCGGCGAGGGGATCGCCTATCCGGGGCTGGTGGTCCTGGGCCTGGCGGTCGCCGGCCGGGAGCTCGGGGTGCGCTCCGCCCGCAAGGGATGGGTCGCCCTCGCGGTCGTGGCCGGCCTGTTGGCGATGGGACCGTTCCTCCAGATCGGCGGCCGGACGGGCGGAGGCTTCTCGTACCTGGGCCGGACCTTCTCCATCCCCCTGCCGTACTTCGCCGTGCACTTCGTCCCGCTGCTCAACGGCGTGCGCGTGCCGGGCCGCTTCGCCATCGTGGCCATCCTCGCCCTCGACGTGCTGGCCGCCGTCACCCTCGCGTCGCTCGCCCGTCGCCGACCGCGCTGGGGGTGGGCGCTGTGCGCGGGGGCACTGGCCGTGACGCTGGTCGAGTTCCTTCCCGGGACGCTTTCGCAGCATCCGGCCGCCGTCCCGGAGCCGTACCACCGCATCGCCGCCGACGGTGGCTCGGGGGCGTTGCTCGAGGTGCCCCTGCAGTGGCAATCCGGCACGGACCTGGTCGGCGACGGGCGGTTGGGCCGTGACGACACGATCTTCCTCTACTACGCCACCGTCCACGGGCGACCGCTGGTGTCCGGGTACCTGTCCCGGTATCCCGCCGACCGGTTGGCAAGGTTGACCGCTGTCCCGCTGTACCGCCAGGTGCTGGCCCTGGGCGACGAGCCGGGCTTCGACGACGCGCCGACGTTCGACGCCGCAGATCTCCGCCGCCAGGGCATCGGGTACGTCGTCTACCACCGCGACCGGCCCTGGCCTGCGGCATTCGCGTACCTCTCCGGCCTCGGCCTGCGGGAACTGGCCGATGACGGCACGGTCGTGGCGTGGAAGGTCCCGTGACGGCCCCCGGCGCGAGCTCATCGGCGGAATCCGTCGCGGCCGGGAGTGCAAGTGAGGCTGGCGGCGAGCAGGATTCTATGCCGCGGGCGTTTCTGCTCGTCGTCACGGCGGTGTTCTGTGTGTTGTGCGTCGTCCCCTACGCAGTGGCGGCCGGCCGGACGCCGGCACACGAGAACTTCAGCGGCCTGCTCCTGAACGCCTTCGACCAGAACTACTACCGCGCCGCCCAGCGGTCGGCCGCCGAGGCACTAACCCAGGCCAACCGGTTCACAACGGAGATCGAGGCGCCCGAAAGGGTTCCGCACCTGTATCCCCTGCTGGGTCGTGTCCAGAGGACGACGGGCGCTCCGTCGATCCTCGTGTACCACCTGCCGCGCGTGCTGGCGGCGCTGGTCCTGCCAGGCCTTCTCTTCTACCTGTTCGCGCTGTGCTTCCCAGGACGGCCGGAGCCGGCGATGTGGGCGACGCTCTTCGCTCTGTTTACGGCCGGCGTCCTCACTTTCGCACCGGGTCTTTCGTTCGCGATCCGATCCGGCGAGCGAATTCCCGAGTCGAGCATCCTGTACAGCCTTTCCGTGTTCCCGCACTTCGCCTTCTCCTACGTGGGGCTGACGCTGGCCTTTACCGCGCTGGCGAAGGCGCTGCGGGGCCACGGTGTGAGGTCGACGGCGGCAGTGGCGCTTCTGGCTGGGGTCGTGCTGGGCATCTCCCACGCCTTTCTCGTCCTCCCCTTCGCGGTGGTCCTGTTCGGTTTCGTGTCGGCTCAACTTGCGCCGGCGATTCGTCACCGGACCTGGCCGCCCCGTCTGGTCGGTCTCTGCGCGGTGGCCACGATCGCCGTTCCCGCCGTCCCCTTCGTCTACGGACTGCACCGGGTGCAGAGGCGGCTGGAAGAACTTCAGGGCTTCACCTTCCCGATCGCCCCGTCGGACAGCTGGTGGACGTGGGTGCTGGGTTTCGGTCTTGCGTCAGTCTTCGCGGTTGCCGGATCGGTATGGATGGTGCGGAGGCGGGCACGGGATCCCTTGACCTGGATGCTCCTGGCGTGGGTTGCCGTGCAGTTCTTCTTCGTCTACGCCCCGTTCACCGTGTTCCAGCGACGGTTCAGCGAGGGGCTCGTCGTCCCGGTGGCAGGCATGGCGGGAGCCGGCGCGTCTCTCATCAGCGGCGCCGATGGAGTTGGCCGAGCGCTACGCGTCGGCCTGGTGGCCACCTTCGCCGTGGGCGCCATCGCGATCAGCCGAACGCTCTGGGCCTTGGGGGACTACGTCCCCGAGGACGTCGTCGGGCTCTGGGCGACGATCGATCGCTCGGATGTCGTCCTGGCCGGGAAGGAGCTGTCGCCACAGGTGCCGGCGCACTCCGACGGAACCTCGTTCGTGGCCCGGCCGCTCGAAACGATCCATTATCAGGCGAAGCTGGACGCCGCCCATCGGTACGCAGCGAACCCGACCAGTCCGGAGTCCAGGAGCTGGCTCCAGAGTGCCGGGATAACGACGGTCGTCGTCATGCCGGACGACGGGTCGTTCCTTCCCATCGACCTTGATGATCCGGCGACCTGTCTCCGGCCGGTCTTCCGGCGCCCCTCGCTCGTGGCCTACCGGGTGCAGCCGGAGTGCCTTCGCACCGCAGCTGACGCCGCACCTGGCGCCGGACCTGGCGCCGCGGGTGGCGCCGGCGGGTAGGCGGAGCCCGATCCGCTGTAGGATGTGTCGAGCGGTCCTCCAGAGTGGAGCATGGCCGCGGTCGATTGCGAGCGCTCGCTGCGCTTGGTGCCGGTCCTCGATCGGTGGCCTACGGCAACCTCGGCCACCTCGACATCGAAGGACCACATCCCACAATGACTTCGTCCGGGGCCACCCCGCCCCGCCGCAATTCCAGCCGTCGCGCCACCGGGCGTCCGAACGGCGCGATCGCCGCCTCGGGAAACGGAGGAGGATCCGGTCGCGCCGGCGGATTCCGGGGCCGGGACGGCCACCGTCGTCGTCCGAGCGGTGGCGGCGCTCCGGCGGGTGCCGGCGCCGGGTCCCATCGGCCGGCCGCTTCGTCCCCTGCAAGCCACCCTTCCCCGGCCACGCCGTTCGTGCCCGCCTCGACGTTCGCCGAGCTGGGCGTGGACCCGTCGCTCGTCGCCGTGCTGGCCCGGAGCGGCATCGACATCCCCTTCCCCATCCAGTCCGCAACGATCCGCGACTCCCTGGCCGGCCGCGACGTGCTCGGGCGGGGGCGTACGGGCAGCGGCAAGACCGTGGCTTTCGCCGTCCCGATCGTGATGGCGCTCAAGGCGTCGGGCCGCCGGGCCCAGCCCCGCCGCCCCCGCTCGCTGATTCTGGTCCCCACGCGAGAACTGGCCAACCAGGTCGCGTCGACGATCGCCCCGCTGGCGGCCGCCGCCAAGCTGCGGGTGGCGACCGTCTTCGGCGGCGTGGGCCAGCATCCCCAGGTCGCCGCGCTGCGCAACGGCGTCGACATCGTGGTGGCGTGCCCAGGGCGTCTCGAAGATCTCATCGGCCAGAACCACTGCCGCCTCGACGCCGTCGAGATCACCGTGCTCGACGAGGCCGACCACATGGCCGACCTCGGGTTCCTGCCGGGCGTGAAGCGGATCCTCGATGCCACTCCGGCGGGTACCCAGCGACTGCTCTTCTCGGCCACGCTCGACGCCGGGATCGACGTGCTCGTGCGCCGGTACCTCACCGATCCCGTGACGCACTCGGTGGACGACGTGAATGCCGCCCCGCCCGACATGGCGCACCACGTGCTCGAGGTGGCGGCGGACGCCAAGGTGGCGGTCGTGCGGGAACTGGCGTCGGGCCTCGGGCGCAGCCTGCTGTTCACCCGAACGAAGCACGGTGCCAAGAAGCTGGCCAAGTACCTCACCCAATCCGGCGTGCCGGCCGTGGAGTTGCACGGGAACCTGTCCCAGCCGGTCCGCCAGCGCAATCTGGCTGCCTTCAGTGCCGGGACGGCCCGGGTGCTGGTGGCCACGGACATCGCCGCCCGCGGCATCCACGTCGACGAGATTGCGCTCGTCGTCCATGTCGACCCGCCGACGGAGCACAAGGCGTACACCCACCGCTCCGGGCGCACGGCCAGGGCCGGCGCAGCCGGCGACGTGGTCACGGTGATGACGAGAGACCAGGCCGGCGACGTCCGCACCCTGGCCCGCCAGGCGGGCATCCGCCCGACGATCAGCTCGGTGAGCCCGGGCGACCACCGGATCCTGGCGCTGTCCGGCCCGCACGCGCCCTTCGTCGCCCCGGCGCCGGTCGCCGCCGAGCGCCCACCGGCGCGAGGCGGGACAGGCAGGCCGCACCGCAGCCGGAGTGGCGCATCCCCGGCCGCCGCTCGCCGGGCCGGACGCAGTTCGCCGTCCCGCTCCCAGGACCGCCGCTCCTCTCGGTAGCCGCCGGACGGCGAAATCGAGCAACGGGGGGAGGCGCCAGGCTGCAGGGTCGGCTGAGGGCCGGCCGAAGACCTCGTTGTCAGGGGTGAAAGACAACGATAGGGTACGGCGCGTGGTACGCGGCCTGATTGCGGCGGTTGTCGGGATTCTCCTGCTTGCCGGCTGCACCGACGATACGCCGGGGTC
>DATAIT010000104.1 GCA_036262515.1 Acidimicrobiales bacterium
GGCGGCCGAGAGCGGCCGCGACCCCGTCTCCTAGGCTGGCTCCGTGGCCGAGCTCCTGCGCCGTTCGCCCCTGGACGCCGCCCACCGCGCCGCGGGCGCCCGCATGGTGGCCTTCGGCGGTTGGGAGATGCCGCTCTCGTACGCCGAGGGGACGCTGGCCGAGCACCGGGCGTGCCGCGAGGACGCCGTCGCCTTCGACGTGAGCCATCTCGGCACCGTCCGGATGGGGGGACCGGGCGCGCCCGAGCGCCTCAACGCGGTGCTCACCAACGACCTGACCCGCATCGGCCCGGGACGGGCGCAGTACACCCACCTCCTCGACGAGGCCGACGCCTCCGTCCTCGACGACATCATCGTCTGGTGGCGCCCGGACGGCTCCCTCGACGTGATGCCGAACGCCTCCAACACCTCGCGGGTGCTCGACGCGGTGGGTGGCGACGACGTCACCGCCGGCCGGGCCGTCATCGCCGTGCAGGGGCCGTCCGCCCGCCGGCGGCTGGCGGCTGTGGCGCCGGAGGCGGCCGAGGTTCCCCGCTTCGGGGTGACCGGGTTCGCATGGGACGGCGCCGCGTGCGTGGCCGCGGGCACGGGGTACACGGGCGAGGACGGGGTCGAGTGCGCCGTGCCGGCCGAGGCGGCGCCGTCGTTCTGGGCGGCGGTCATGGCGGCGGGCGTGGCGCCGGCCGGCCTCGGGGCCCGCGACACCCTGCGCCTGGAGGCGGGCCTGCCGCTGCACGGTCACGAGCTCGGCCCCGGGATCACCCCGCTCCAGGCCGGGCTCGGGTGGGTCGTGGGCTGGCACAAGGCGAGCTTCGCCGGAAAGGCCGCCCTGGAGGCCGAGCGCCGGCGCGGTCCCGCCCGCCTGCTCCGTGGGCTGGTGGTGGCCGGCCGCCAGCCGCCCCGGCAGGGCTACCCCGTGGTGGTGGACGGCAAGCCGGCGGGCGAGGTCACCAGCGGCAACTTCTCACCGTCGCTCGGGCGGGGCATCGCCCTCGCCTTCCTGCCGCCCGACGTGGCCGTGGGTGCCGAGGTCTCGGTCGACATCCGCAACGCGCTCGTCCCGGCCGAGGTCGTGAAGCCGCCCTTCGTGGGCGCGAGGAAGGCCTGAGTGGGCCACTTCGTTCCGCACACAGACGCCGAGATCGCCGACATGCTGGCGTTCCTCGGTCTGTCGTCGACCGAGGAGCTGTTCGCCGTCGTACCGGCCGCCCTGCGCCTGGCCGGCGGCCTCGACATGGCGCCCGGGCTCTCCGAGGCGGACGTCGCCGCCGAGATGGGCCGGTTGGCCGCCGCCAACGCCGTGTTCCCGCAGCTGGTGTGCTTCGCCGGGGGCGGTGTCTACGACCACGACGTGCCTGCTGCGACTAGGTCCCTCACGTTCCGTTCGGAGTTCGTCACCGCCTACACCCCGTACCAGCCCGAGGTCGCCCAGGGCGTGCTCCAGGTCATCTTCGAGTACCAGACGATGATCGCCCGCCTGGCCGGCCTGGAGGTGGCGAACGCCTCGCTCTACGACGGCGCCAGCGCCCTGGTGGAGGGCGTCAACCTCGCCGTGGCGGCGAGCGGGCGCCCCTCGGTGTGGCTGAGCCGGGGCGTGAACCCGAGCTGGCGGGCCGTGCTGGCCACGTTCGCGCAGGGCAGCGGGCACCAGCTGGTCGACGTCCCCCTCGTGGACGGCTGCACGGCCTGGCCGGCCGACGGGCAGGCGGGCGCGGTCGTCGTGCAGCACCCCAACTATCTCGGGTGCCTCGAGGACCTGGCCGAGGCGCGGGCCGTGGCCGACCGGGCCGGAGCGCTGCTGGTGGTGGCGTCCGATCCGGTGTCGACCGGCCTGCTCCACTCGCCCGGGGTCTTCGGGGCCGACGTGGTGGTGGGGGAGGGCCAGCCGTTCGGGACGCCGATGTCGTTCGGTGGACCCCTGCTCGGCCTGTTCGCCTGCCGGCTGGCCCACGTGCGCCGCCTGCCGGGGCGCCTGGTCGGCCAGACCCGGGACGTGGAGGGGCGCCTGGCGTACGTCACCACCCTGCGCACCCGGGAGCAGGACATCCGTCGGGAGAAGGCGTCGTCCAACGTGTGCACCAACCAGACGCTGATCGCGGTGGCGTGCGCCATCCAGCTCTCGTGGCTGGGCACCGGAGGCCTGCGCGAGCTGGCCCTGCGCTGCGCGCGCGGTGCCCGCTACGCGCGCGAGGCCCTCCTCGCCGTCGACGGCGTGGAGCCGCTCGTGCCGGCACCGGTGCTGCGCGAGTTCGCGGTGCGCACGCCGCTGCCGGCCGCCACCGTCGTCGAGCGCATGGCGGACGAGGGGTTCCTGGCCGGCATCCCGGTCCCGGCCGAGTACGGCGACGGCCTCCTGGTGGCCGTCACCGAGCGCCGCACGCGGGCGGAGATCGACCAGTTCGCCGCCGCCTTCGAGAAGGTGGTGCGATGAACCGCCCGCCCCTTTACTCCCGAGGCAGTAACACGCCGTTCCGGCGTGCTATTGCCTCGAAAGCGCTGTGATCGGCGGGGCGCCCGGCGGGCGGGCGCTGTCGGCGCCGATCATGGGGCGGGCCGATGAGCCGACCGTGTTCGAGCTGTCGTCGCCGGGGCGCTCGGCGTGGTCCTTCCGCACCACCGGCGTGCCCGAGTGGACGGCCGAGGAACTGGTGCCCGCCGCCCACCTGCGGACGAAACCGCTGGCCCTGCCCGAGGTGTCCGAGCGCGACCTCGTCGGCCACGTCACCCGGCTGAGCGCCCGCCAGTACTCCGTGGACCTCGGGGCCTACCCGCTCGGCTCGTGCACCATGAAGTACAACCCGAAGCTGTGCGACGACGCCGCCGGCCTGGCCGGCCTGGCCGGCGCCCATCCCTCGGCGCCGGCGGCGTTGACCCAGGGGTGGCTCGAGCTGCTCGCCGACCTGGCGGCGCGGTTGTGCGCCGTCACCGGCATGCACGCCGCCACCCTGCAGCCGCCCGCCGGAGCGGCCGGCGAGCTCACCGGGCTGCTGCTGATGCGCGCCTGGCACCGCGACCAGGGGAGCCGGCGCACCAAGGTGATCATCCCGGACTCGGCCCACGGCACCAACCCGGCCTCGGTGACGCTCGGCGGGTACCGGACGGTCACCGTGCCGTCCGACACCCGGGGCTGCGTCGACGTGGCCGCCCTGCGGGAGCGCCTCGACGACGACGTGGCCGGCATCATGCTCACCAACCCCAACACCCTCGGCCTGTTCGAGGAGGACATCGCCGAGATCGCCGCCGCCGTGCACGACGTGGGCGGCCTGCTGTACTACGACGGCGCCAATCTCAACGCCATCCTCGGCGTGACCCGCCCGGGCGACATGGGCTTCGACATCGTGCACATGAACCTGCACAAGACGTTCGCCGTCCCCCACGGCGGCGGCGGTCCCGGGGCCGGCCCGGTGGCCGTGTCCGAGCGGTTGGCGCCGTATCTTCCGGGGCCGCTGCCGGTGGCGCGCGACGACGGCACGTGGGAGTGGTCGACGCCGTCCAGGTCGATCGGCCGGGTCCACTCCTGGCACGGCAACGCCCTGGCCCTGGCCCGGGCCTACTCGTACATCCTGGCCAACGGCGGCGACGGCCTGCGCAAGGTGGCCGAGGCGGCCGTGCTCAACGCCAACTGGCTGCGCCACCGCCTCCGGGCCACCTATGACATCCCCTACGACCGCCCGAGCATGCACGAGTTCGTGGCGTCGGCGGCCACGCTCAAGCACACCGCCGGCGTCAAGGCGCTCGACGTGGCCAAGCGCCTCCTGGACGAGGGCTTCCACGCCCCCACGGTGTACTTCCCGCTGATCGTGGAGGAGGCCCTGATGATCGAGCCGACCGAGACCGAGAGCCCCCAGACCATGGAGGCGCTGGCCCAGGCCCTCGAGCGCATCGCCGCCTCCCCCGAGGGCGCCGCCGCCGCGCCGCGTTCGACGCCCGTCGGCCGTGTCGACGAGGCCCTCGCCGCCCGCCGGCTCATCCCCACGTGGGACGCCCGGCCGTCGGAATCGGCAGCTCCCGAGTAAATAGCTCGCCATTTTGGCGAGCTATTTAC
>DATAIT010000105.1 GCA_036262515.1 Acidimicrobiales bacterium
TGCGGCCCCTACGACACCCTCGGGTTCGCCGGGTTCTTCGGTGTCCCCGTGCGCTGGCGGCCATTGGGCGCGCCGGAGAGCTCGCCGCGCTGCCCGCCGCTGCTGACCGCCGACCACGAGGTCGCCGAGCAGCCGCTGGTCCCCCAGGACGCCCTCCGCTACCTGAGCGCGCAGCGAGCCGCCGGTGCAGGACACGAGGCCTTCCACGCCTCGAAAGGGAGCCTGGCCGGTCCGTTCGCGCTGGCCGAGGCGGCGGGATACGTCATGGGTCCTGCGGCCGCCGTCAGGACGCTGGCACCGGGCTTGGTGCGAAGCCTGCGGGAACTGGCCACGCGCTGAGCCGCCCGCCTACGGACACGACCGGCGATCGCGGCGGAACAGGACGCCAGCTCCGGCTTCGCGCTCGACGAGCGGGTCACGTTCGCCGAGAACGTCGTCCGGACCATGGGCCTGACGCGCTTCGCGCCGCTCATCGTGCTCTGCGGGCATGGCAGCTTCAACATCAACAACCCGCATGCATCGTCGTATGACTGCGGCGCGTGCGGCGGCGCCCCCGGAGGTCCGAGCGCCCGAGTGGTCGTGGCCATCCTCAACGACCCTGCGGTCCGTGCCGGCCTCCGAGAGCGGGACGTCGTGGTGCCCGACGACACCCTGTTCGTCGCCGCCCAGCACGACACCGTCTCCGACGTCGTCACCGTGCTCGACCGGGCGGCCGTGCCGGAGTCCCACGAACGGCTGGTGGCGGCCTTCGAGCGAGACGTTGCCGTGGCCGGTGAACGGCTTGCCGTCGAGCGCGCCGGGCGGCTGCCGGGAGAGCCCGCGAAGGTCCGGGTCCGTGGGCACGACTGGGCGCAGGTGCGTCCCGAGTGGGGGCTGGCCAGCAATGCGGCGTTCGTCGTCGGGCCTCGCTCGATAACCGCCGGACTCGACTTGGCATGCCGCGTGTTCCTGCACTCCTACGACGCCGAGAGCGACGGAGACGGCAGCGCCCTGGAGACGATCATGACCGCACCACTCGTCGTCGCCCAGTGGATCTCGGCTCAGTACTACTTCTCGGCTGTCGACCCCGACCAGTTCGGCGCGGGAGACAAGACGCTGCACAACCCGGTGGGTGGCATCGGCGTCGTCCTCGGCGAGGGGGGCGACCTCCAGGTCGGTCTCCCCGCGCAGGCGGTGGGTGTCGGGCACCGCCGCATGCACCAGTCGCTGCGCCTGCTGGCGGTCATCCAGGCGCCCCTCGAGCGCATCGAGGCCATCATCCAGCGCAACCAGGTGCTCCAGGAGCTATTCCGCGGGAAGTGGCTGACCCTGGCCGCCCGTGCGAACGGCGACGAGCCCTGGTCCATGCGCAGCCCGGGCGGCGCGTGGGAGCCGTGGCGTCCTGCCGACGACGGCGTCGATCACACCAAGGCGTCGCTCGAAGTGCAATGAGAGGCGTCCCGCTGCGGGGCGCGGCTTGCGCTCGAACACCGGTGATGCGTCGGGACCGCAGCGCCGGGCGCGCGTCAGGAGGAGCTAGGCGGAAGAATCGACGACAGCGGTGCGATCGAAGATAGCTGCGCCTTCTGACCACCGGTGCCCATCAGAGCAGCCGGTTGGTGCGCGAGCCCCATCAAATCGGCCTTCTTGAAACAGCCGGCAGCTTCGACGACCGCACTGCTCAGTGTCACGCCCGCGTCAACGGCGGTGCGGAAGGCCACCGTGGCTGCGCTGGCGGCAGGAGCTCTTGGCTTCGAGGCGGCATTCCTCGTTGAGCCGCCAGGCGGTGAGGTTGGCAACGCGATGGCGGACGCCGCGATGAGACCGAAGGCGGCCACGCCGGACCGGACCCGCCGTCCACCCGTCGACGAGGCGACAGCGGCAGCCGTGGCGACGGTGGCACCTTCGGCGAGGGAGTGGATGATGCCGTTTCCGCGAGCGAGCGCGAAGAGGACCAGTCCGACGGAGTGGAGCCACAACAGCGTCACCATGGCGTGGTGGCGACGCTGCCACACGTCGTCAGGCAGTGGGCGCCCCTTCGGCAGAACGCGCCTCAGTAGCGATCCCTGCCCGACGTCGCCCGGACCCGTCGACATGCCAGCACAGGTGTAGTCGGTGTCGGTCGGGCTTTCGGGCGTCTTGAGCGCTCGAGGGCAGGGCGCCGCCCGCTGTTCGTTGCACGTAGATCCCGAAGCCGTCGAGGGCATAGCCGAACAGGCCCGGGTCGAAGCCGGCGACATCGGACCAGCACGACGACAACGAGTGGTAGTGGTACTGGCCCGTCCGCTCGGGATGGCCGTCACAATCGTCCTGCACCTCGTGACCGGCGGCGTCCCGGCCCATGGCGTCGAAGGCGCTGTAGATCGCCACCCCGAGCACGCTGACCCCGATGGTGCCCCCGACGCACGACGGTGCCGGCGCCGTCTCGGGAGCGGGCAGGTCGACATCGAGCGTGTAACCCGTGACGGAATTGGGGTTGCGGTCGTACCGATAGGCCGGGTCGTCGGCGGCGATCGGGAACGTGCCGGTGGGCACGGTGGGCAGCCCGTTGCCCGTGAGCGTCTCGCCGCCTCCGGACGTCCGGCCCGTGAGACTTCCGTGGCGGTCGATGGAGCCCCGCACGGCGAGCTTGGCGGCCGGGTCCCATGTGCCGGCCGCGACGTCGATCCACGGACCGTCGCGGAAGGCGCCTCCACCGCCGCCGAATCGCTGGCAGCTGAACACCGATCCCTTGGCGGGCGCCGTCGTGTACTTTCCGTCGCCCAGCGGCAGGGAGGCCGTTCCGAGGGCACTCGGAGGAGAGGGCGCCTCCTCGGCCTGGGTGGTGCTCGAGGTCGCCGTCGAGTCATCGGTCGTGGAGCACCCGGCGAACAGGGCCATCGCCACCAGGGCAGCGGGAGCGAGGCGCGGCACGCCGGGCACCGTACCGCCGCTCGGAGCAGCGCGACTGTGCGCACGACCCCACGCCCCGATCGGTGGGCCGCGCATTGACAGGTGACTCCGACGGGGGCCGTTCGAGCGTGGCATCGGGAGGCGCCACCACCACTGGCGTGCGCCGTGTCTGCACTCCGGCGGGGGGTGGTGGCATGAAATCCTGCGCGTGCGGGGCGTTCACGGGAAGGTGGGAACACGACGCGGCCTTGAACTGCCCGTGAACACCGAAACGAAGACGAGGTCATCCGACCGCGGCCTGTTGCCCACTCCCGCGACGCCGGTCGGCGTGGTTCCCGGGTCCGGGGGCGAGCGATCCGACGGGGCGACCAGACCGGCCGCCGCCAGGCTGACGACGGCCGTGGGGATGGGCGCGCTGGCTCTGGGCACAACCGTCCTTGCCCGGCTCGTGTGGCGGTACGGCGCCGACATGGGGTGGGACGGCTCCGGCTCGCGACTGCGCCACCCCGCCGTCGCCCTGCTCCTGTGCGCCACGGCGACCGTCGCGGTCGTCCTCGCGGGTGCGACCATGGTGCTCGGCCGTCGCAGCCGGCGCGGGCCGTTCGAGCGGGCCGTCATCGCCGTCACGGCGGCGGTCGGCGCCCTCGTCCCGCTGACCCTGACGGCCTACCCCCACAACCGATCCGCGACGCTGACGTCCGCCGAGGCCCCCGGCTGGAGCGTCCGCCTCCCGCTCACCGAGGTCCTCGGCTACCGGTCCCGGTCGGACACGCACATCGTGCTCGAGGGTCGGGCCGACGGGCGCCACTGCTCGTCCGTGCTGCGAGCGGTGACCCTCGACCTGGCCGACGGCACCGTCCTCGAGGTCAGGAGCCTCCCCACGCTCTACCCGGACGAGTCGCACGTACCGCCGCCCCCGCTTCCCCTGGACGCGATCCGCTTTCGCGTGGACCAGGGATCGTCGGCGGTGGTGTGCTCGAGCTGAGCCGACGGCGCGGCCGAGGGTCCCGAGCAGCTGTCCCGCCTGTAACGGAGCCGACGGTGGAAGGACCGTCGGCGCAATGAGAAGGTGTCGTCGCCGTGGAAACGGCGGAGGAGGAGGAGGAAGCCCATGACCAGCGACTACGACGCCATCATCGTGGGGGCGCGCTGCGCCGGCGCGCCGACGGCGATGCTGCTCGCCCGCCGGGGATACCGCGTGCTGCTGGTGGACAAGGCGTCGTTCCCGAGCGACACCGTGTCCACCCTCGTCATCCATGCGAGGGGCGTGTCCGCCCTTCGGTGATGGGGGATCCTCGACGACGTCGTCGCCTCCGGGGTCCGCCCATGGACACCTACAGGTTCGACTTCGACCCCGTCGTCCTCTCCGGTACACCGCATCCCGTCGACGGCAGCTCCGTTGCCTACGCCCCGCGGCGCACGGTGCTCGACAAGGTGCTCGTCGATGCCGCAGCCGCCGCCGGAGCGGAGGTACGCGAGCGATTCACCGTGGACGAGATCCTCATGGAGGACGGTACCGTCGTGGGTGTCCGAGGCCATGGTGACGGCGGCGGGACGGTCACCGAGCGAGCACGTGTGACCATCGGGGCCGACGGCTGGAACTCCCAGGTGGCCCGGGTCGTCGACGCTCCGCGGTATCGGGAGAAGCCCGTGCTCGAAACGGCCTTCTACACCTTCTGGAGCGGTCTGTCCGTCGACGCGTTCACGTCGTTCATCCGAGGCGACAAGGGCTTCGCCGCCATTCCCACGAGCGATGGGCTGACGTTGGTGCTCGTCGGCTGCCCCTTCGCCCAGGCGAGCGCCTTCCGGGCCGACGTGGAGGGGACGTACCTGAAGACGGTCGAGCTGGTGCCGGAGTTCGCGGAGGACCTGCGGGGCGCCACCCGCGAGGAGCGCTTCATAGGCGGCGGCGTCCCCAATTTCTTTCGCAAGCCCTTCGGGCCGGGCTGGGCACTCGTCGGCGATGCCGCGTACACAAAGGATCCGATCACCGCCCAGGGCATCACCGATGCGCTGACGGGTGCGGAAGGGTGCGCAGCGGCGATCGACGAGGCGTTCACGGGAGCGCGCCCGTACGAAGACGCCATGGGGGCCTACCAGGCGGACCGTGACGCCCGGGCGTTGCCGATCTTCGAGTTCACCACGCAGCTGGCGACGCTCGAGCCACCGCCGCCCGAGATGCAGCACCTCCTCGGCGCGATGCAGGGAAACCAGGCGGCGATGGACGGCTTCGCCAGCGTCGTCGCCGGCAGCCTCTCGCCGGGCGAGTTCTTCGGTCCCGACAACGTGGCGACGATTCTGTCGGCGGGAGGGACCCAGTCGGCGCCGTGACCACGGTCCGGCCGCCTGCGTGACATTCGGCCCGCATTTCACGGGACTGCGGACCCTGTCTCCGCCGACCGCCCGGGCGCACCCTTGAGGCGAGGCCCCGGCGACGGACCGGGGACCGCAAGGAGGTGGAGGAAATGACTGAGCGCTACACCGCCCGTGAGGACCATCCGGTGATGACCATGGCCGGGATCATGCCCGGAGGGTCCGAGATGAAGACCTGGTACAACCACGTGCCGTTCCCGACTCCCGAGCAGCTCGAGGTCAGGCGCGAGGAACTGCTCGGCGAGATCGAGGCGTGGAAGGCCGAGAAGGCACTTACCCAGGCCGGCCACACGACGCCGGAGATCACCTCCGGCCAGGTCGCTCCGACCGACAACGCGGCGTAGACACCGCGGAGCGGACTCAGGTCCCCGGGGGCAAGCCCCCGACGACCTGGCGGTGGATCTCGAGCGCAAGCGCGTGGACCGCCCGAGTGAGCTCCGTGTTGACTTTGAGCTCCTGCTCCTGCTCCTTGAAGTCGTGATCAGCCTTTTCCTGTTGGAAGGTGGCCTGGCGATTCTGGCCGATCAGCACGAACGTGGACAGAAAGATCGCCTCGAGCGACACGACGAGGGTCAGGGCGGGCCATGGGTGTGTCTCCACGGCGAGCATCCACACCGAGAATGCCACGGCGTGGAGATACACGAAATTCATCGAACCGGCGAACGACGTGATGGCGTCGGCGATCCGCAACTGCACGTCGGCCGCTTTGCGGGCCATGTGGGCAACCACAACGGGATGATGCGGGCGCGGCGGTTGCACTTCGGTCATGTGTGCTCCTTCGTCCGGTACGCCAGCAGCCTGCCTGCTCGGCCGCGACAAGAGACTCGTGCCTGCGGGTCGGCGCCCGCACGCGGGATCCTATTGATCGAGTCCCGCGAAAGCGGCCAGACCATCTTCTTGTCGTCGCACATCCTCATCATCCTGGCCGTCGATGCGCAGCGCCACGAGGAGACGTTGGAGCCCGAGGTGATCGGCGCGCGGCTCCGCACTGCGTCCTCGGGGTCCGGTCGACGTCCTCGTGGGCTATGACCGCTCACCGGAGTCGGTTGCCGCCCTGCACGCGGTGACCGGGATCCTCGGCGATCGGCTCGGACGCCTGACCGTGGCCACGGTCGCCCCGTTCGGCGACGTCAGGGAATCGGAGCGCAAGCACGAAGAGTTGCTGCGCCACCTGGTCACCGACGTCCCGGGCTACCACCTCCGGCTGGAGATCCTCCACGGGCACCCGGCGACTGCGCTTCGCGAGCGCGCCGCCAGTGGTTCCTACGGGTTGCTCGCCCTCGGGACCCGCGGCCGAGGGCTGGCAACGGCCATCGTGGGCAGCACCGCGGACAGCCTGGCCAGCGAGAGCACGACGCCCGTGCTTCTGTCGGCGGTTCCGAGCGGTTGGTCGACGTGACCGTTCGTGGGACCGAGGACGCCAACTCGGTCGCATGATGGGTTCGGAGCCGCAGCCGAGCCCGCCGGCGCTCGGCAGCGACCCGGACCTTCGCTACCGCTGACCCGGCGAGGACGGCCGGCGTGCCGCGTCATGCCCGCCCTCGCAAACACCGGGAGGGACTTCGGTCCTCAGTGGCGGGGACCTTCGCCCCGTGTGCTTCCGGAGTCGTTTCCCTACCGTCGAAACCAACACCAGACCTGACAAGGAGCCGAGCGATGAAGACCTTCGCAACGAAGCAGAAGACAGGAGTGCAAACCAAGGCCAAGAGCACCGAGCCCGTGATCGCCCTGAAGCGCCGCACGATCGACAGCGTGCTGATCGCGTTCGGGGGGGTTCTCACCGCCGCTCTCGTCGTGGCCGGTGCCCTGTTGACCTGGGGCGCCAACTTCGCCGGCGACTACGTGGGCGACGAGCTGTCCTCGCAGAACATCACGTTTCCCCCTGCGGCCGATCTCCGCGAGGAAGGTCGCACCGACCTGCTGAAGTACGCGGGCCGTTCGGTCGACACGGGCCCCGAGGCGGAGGCGTACGCCAGCTTCATCGACGGACATCTCCAGAAGATCGCAGGCGGCGCGACCTACGCCGATCTCGGAGCCCCCGAGGCGGCCGCCAAGGAGGCCGTGAAGGCCGCCACCACCAAGGGTTCCGATCAGGCCACCATCGCCGGGCTGCAGGGCAAGGCCGATGCCATCACCGCCCAGCGGAACACCCTGTTCAAGGGAGAGACGCTCCGCGGCCTGCTCCTCACCGCCTTCGCCTGGGCCACGGTCGGGAAGATCGCCGGCTACGCAGCGTTCGGAGCGTTCCTCGCCGGTGCCGCGATGCTGGTCCTCGTCCTCCTGGGCCTGCGCCATCACCACAAGGTGCTGGTGCACCAGAGCTAGCTCCCGGCACCCGACGGCCGAGAGGCCGTGGGAGCAACGAGGCAGCCCTTCCCCGGGGGCTGCCTCGTTCGCGCGCGCTCCTGCACTCACCCCTTGGGGACGCGCCACTCCAGCACCGTGCCGGAGCCCTCGCCGGCGCGCATCGTCCACGTCCCCCCCAGCTTGGTGGCGCGTGCGGCCATGTTCGAGAGGCCCTTGCCTCGGTGCGTGTCGCCCCTGGGAGGGCCGACACCGTTGTCGGTCACGCGCAGGCTCACGTCACCCTCGACGACGACCTCCACGTCGACGCGCGTTGCCTGAGCGTGGCGGGCCACGTTGCTCAGGGCCTCCCTGAGCGTGGCCAGCAGCTCGACGGCCACGCGCTCGTCGACGCCGGTGTCGAGGGGCCCGTCGAGCAGGACCCGAGGCTCGAACCCGAGCGGCCCGGCCGCCTCCCGAGCCACCGACAGGACGAGGTTCCGGACGCTCTCGGCGTCACCCCGCAGTTGCTCCAGGCCGAAGATCGCCGTGCGAATGTGCTTCACCGTGAGGTCGAGGTCGTCGACCGCCCCCTCGATGCGAGCGATGGCCGCGGCCGGGTCGGTCCGGACGAGGCGGATGCTGCCCTGGAGCGACATGCCGGTGGCGAAGAGCCGTTGGATCACGGTGTCGTGGAGGTCGCGGGCGATGCGCTCGCGGTCCTCCACCAGCGCCAGCTCGTGCAGCTTGGTGTGCAGCCGGGCGTTCTCGATGGCCACGCCCGCGGCTGCCGCCAGGCCGACGGCCAGTTCCTCGTCGACGTCGGTGAACACCTCCCCCGACTTCTTGTCGGTGAGGTACAGGTTGCCGAACACCTGGTCCCGCAGGAGGATTGGGACGCCGAGGAACGAGCGCATGGGTGGATGGTTGGGGAGGAAGCCGTAGCTGTCCGGGTGCTCGGTGAGGTCGGGCAGGCGGAGCGGCTTGGCGTCGATGATCAGCAGGCCCAGGATCCCGTGGCCCTCCGGCAGGTTGCCGATGGCACGGTGCTGCTCCTCGTCGATGCCGACGGTGATGAACTGGGCGAGACGGGTGCCGGTGTCGTCGAGAACGCCCACTGCGCCGTAGGTGGCGTCCACCAGCTCGACCGAGGCCTCCACGATCCGTTGGAGCATGGCGGGCAGATCGAGATCGGACCCTACCGTGAGCACGGCGTCGAGCAGCTGTCGCAGGCTCCGGGGGCCGGCCATCGAGCTCACGATGGAAGCGTAAGGGGGACACGGATGAATATCTACATCGAGGCGAGCCGCGCCAGAATGTGCTGTGGCGACTCGCGTCTTCCTCCTCGACGACCACGAGGTCGTGCGTCGCGGCGTGCGGGAGCTCCTGGAATCGGAGGACGACCTGGAGGTCGTCGGCGAGGCGGGAACGGCCGAGGAGGCCCTCGCCCGGATCCCGGCCACGTCACCTCAGGTGGCCGTGCTCGACATCCGCCTCCCCGACGGTGACGGCATCGAGGTGTGTCGTGAGATCCGGTCGCGCCACCCCGACATCGCCTGCATCATGCTGACCTCGTTCTCCGACGACGAGGCGGTCTACGCCGCCATCATGGCCGGCGCCTCCGGGTACCTGCTCAAGCAGGTACGGGGCAACGATCTGGTGAACGGGATCCGCAGGGTGGCGGCCGGCGACTCGCTGCTGGACCCGTCGGTGACCTCCCGTGTGCTCGAGCGACTCCGCCACAAGGACGACGCCGAGGAGCTCGCATCCCTCACCGAGCAGGAGCGCAACATCCTCGGGTTCATCGCCGAGGGCCTCACGAACCGCCAGATCGGCGAGCGGATGTTCCTCGCCGAGAAGACGGTGAAGAACTACGTGTCGAACGTGCTGGCCAAGCTGGGCATGACGCGGCGCACCGAGGCCGCCGTCTACGCCGCCCGGCTCTCCGAGCGCCGGAATCGCGAGGGCGGCTATCAGGAGTAGATCGGCGGCGGGGCACCCCATGAGCCGCTACTCGGCGGCTGACCGCGAGGGCGCGTCAGCGGGCCCAGAAGAGCGCCGGCCACGTCATCCATGCCGCACGCGTGCTCCGGTGGCTCGCTCCGCCGCAGCGACGACGGTGCGAGTGGGCGTCCGCCTAGTCATCTCCGTAGGCGACGCTGATGCGTTGTCCGTCCTCGAGTGGGACCTCCCGGGGGTCGCCCGTGATCTCTTTGCCGTTGCTCTCGACGTTGAGCCGGCGGCCCCCACCCGCGCAGTAGCCGCCGATGCGATCCTGCGTCAGTGTGACCCCCCACACGTCGAACAGCTGGCCGAGGGTGTAGGGACGGACCTCGGGCGAGTGCACGTGTACCAGACCGCTGTCGTCGTGGGTATGGATCGCCGAGACGAAGCCGCTCACCATCCTGCCGCCGGTGGCCTCCTCGCCGTTGAGCCCGATCGACGACGGAACCTTCACCTTGTCGCCGTCGACCTCGACCGACAGCTGAACGTGCAGGTCGAGCGCCGAACCCTCCTGGGTGAGGCGAGGCAGCCCGATCTGATCGAGCCGCTCGCCCAGGTGCTCGAGCTCCGCCGGCCAAGGCGCCTCTCCGGTGCGCATCCCGGGAAGGGCGGCCTCGGCGGCGGGGCAGACCGGTAGCTCGGCCGGCGGGCTCTTGCCACCGTCATCCCCGCATGCCGCCATGGCCAGGCCGCTGAGCGCGGCGGCGAGAATGGCTGCGCGCCAACGGTTGGTCCGGGTCGTGGAAGCGGTGCCGACGATCCTTCGCATCACGTGGGTGCCCCGACTCTCGGCCTCATCTGGTCCCGCACGTCCCCGTCGCTCCGATGGGTCGCGACGCTACTTCCGCCGTATGGAGAGCGCATGGACGAGGAGCGTGCCGTTGCCGGTGATACGCGAAGAAAGGGCCTCGGCGGGCCCCTTCTTCATCCTCACCCCCGGAATCCTGTTGCACCGCCACCGGACTCCCCCACTTCCCAGCGGCGTACTAAGAACATGTAGCCAAGAACGTGGCCAAGTTCAACCCATTCTTGCAAAGGGCTGGAAAAGAATCTTACGGCGCCTCCACGGCCCGCCCTGCGGACGGGCGCCCCTACGGGCCTCGCCGCCTGTCAACGATGATTGACAGAGCGAATCTGTCAACGTAGGATGACACCATGACGGAGGCGACGGAGCTGGCAGCCGAGGCGAGCAGCCGCGACCCGGTGGTCGGACTGCGTGCTGTCGCCGCCCTGCGCCGGCTGCTCGACACCCTGGAGGTACTGCAGGTTCGCAATGCCCGGCAGCTCGGCTGGTCGTGGCAGGACATCGCCGCCCAGCTCGGCGTGAGTCGCCAGGCCGTGCACAAGAAGCACGCCGCCTCGTGGAGACGGAGGTAGACGGGTGTTCGAGAGGTTCGACGACGAGGCGCGCGCGGTCGTCGTCTCGGCCCAGGAGGAGGCCCGCAACCTCCGGCACGGGTGGATCGGCACGGAGCATGTGCTGCTCGGCGTGCTGCGCACCAGCGGGACTCGGGCGGCGGCCGAGTTGGAGCGGGCCGGGGTCACCCTCGACGTGCTTCGCGAGCACGTCCGGCGCCGGGTGGGGCCCTGCGATGCCGACGCCCTCCGGTCCATCGGCATCGATCTCGACGCCGTCCGCACCGCCATCGAGGACGTGTTCGGGCCGGGTGCGCTCGATCCGCCCCGATGGATCAGGGGGCGCCGCGGCCGGCGTCGTCACCGCTTCGTGCCCGCCCGCCCGTGCTCCCCGGCGTTCACGCCGAGGGCCAAGAAGGTCCTGGAACTGGCGCTACGCCACGCCATGCGGACGGGATCCCGTCACATACGCCCGGAGCACATCGTGCTCGGAATCCTGACGGAAGGCGAAGGTCTCGCCGTCCAGGTCCTGGTCGACAGCGGCATCGACGTCGGGCGCCTTCGCGCCCGCATCGAGGAGGGGCTGCGCGCGGCGTGACCGAACGCGACGGTCAGACGATCTCCACGTCGGTGGAACCCCACGACGAGTACTGGCCGGGCTGGTCGAAGGGAAACGACGTCGCCAGCGACACCTGCGCGCCTGGTGCAAGCTCGGTCGTCGCCCCGTCGACCAGATCGAAGGTCCGCCAGGGCCGGCCGTCGAGGGTCACCTCGGCGACGACGTGCACACCGCCCTCGAAGCGCATGGTCCGTCCGCTCATGTTGACGAGCCGGGCGGTGAAGCGGCCGGTGTCGCCGTCGTCGGCGACCGTGACGTCGAAGCGCAGGCGCTCGGGACCGGAGCCGACCGACAACGCCGAGCCCGCCGATCCGGCCGGCATCGCCGGGCGGACGACGTAGTTCCCGGAGTCGGGCGTCTCGTGGTACCGGCCCGGCGAGACCGACTCCCCGCTGTCCGTGCCGGCCCGGACGGCCGCCGCCGGGGCCGGTCGGGTGTCCCCACTCGGAACGGTTGTCGCAGACGACGGCGCAACGGCCGGCGCCGGGGCGGCGGTCGCGGGCGCTGGCGAGGCGGGGGCGGGAGCAACGACGGCGGCGGGAGCAGCGCTGATAGCGGGAGCAGTGCTGGCGGCTGCCGGGCCCGGTTGCGGGAACGTGCTGACGACGGGGGCGGACGCGGGAGCGCTCTGCAGGATGCCGTCCTCGCCGGTTCCGGTGAAGGTGACGTCGAGAGAGTCCCGGCTTGCGCCGGCTCGCAGGGCGGCGCCGGCAACCAGCACGGCCACAGCTACGGCGAGCGTCCAGAGCGACCGTCGATGCGTCATCTCCAAAGCGTCCCCGACTCGAGGTGGCGTTGCATCGGCCATATGGCCGTTCTCGTGGGAGCGGTGCGCTCGGCGGGAGAGCGATCCGCACTGCGACGATCCGCCGGCACACCGCCAGCGGTGGGGCGGTGCGGGGCGGACGCCGGATCAGCCGATGGCGAGCGCCGCCTCGATCGTGGCGACTGCACGGTCATCGAGATGCCCACGCCGTTCGACGAGGGTGCGGATGACGCGTGCGTGCACGCGGCGCAGCACCGCGTCGTCGGGGGTCGCCTCCCGCAGTCGTTCCCCGGCGCTTGCCGGCGACCAGTCGTCGTCGACGACGAGGCGGACGAGGTGGAGCATCGCCACATCGACGGATGATCGGCCCGCACGGACAGCCTTCATGTGCCCCCTCGGTGTGGATGGCAGTGGCCTCGCCGAGGCATTCGCCGGGGACCGCGGCGGACAGCAGGTTGCTCCGAACGTAGCAATGTCGTCCTGCGAGTTCAACGACATGTTTCGGTCAAAGTTCCGCGCCCCGGCATTTCCCATAGGGGCAGACGGCGCGGCGCCGGGCAGACTGTGCCATCGCCGCCATCGTGTTCTTCCACGCCCACCCCGACGACGAGTCGATCTTCACCGGAGGGACCATTCTCCGGTTGGCCGCCCTGGGTCATCGCGTCACGCTCGTCGTGGCCACCAGCGGCGAGCTCGGAGAGCCGCACGTCACAGGCTCCACCGAGGAGCTGGGCGCCCTACGGCGTGACGAGACCCGAAGGTCCGCGGACCTTCTGGGCGTGTCCCGGGTCGAGTTCCTCGGGTACAGGGACTCGGGACTGGCGGGCCACGCCGGCAACTCGGCGCCCGGGTGCCTTGCCTCCGCCGACGTCGCCGAGGTGGCGGAACGTCTGGGCGCTGTGCTCGTCGACGAGCGGGCCGACGCGCTCGTGGTGTACGACGAGACGGGGATCTATGGACACCCCGACCACATACAGGTCCACCGTGCCGGTCACGGCGCAGCCGCCTTGGCGGGCGTGGCCACGGTGTACGAAGCGACCGTCGACCGCGAGTACCTCCATTTCGTCGAAACCCACCTCGTCGAGCAGGCCATACTCGCCGGCGACCTCGGGCTGGCCCGATCGCACATCGGGATGCCGACGGTGATGGTGACCTCGACCGTCGACGTCACCGGACACCTCGACGCCAAGCGGTCGGCCATGGCCGCCCATGCCAGCCAGATCCCCGAGACCACGTCGGCGCTCCAACTCGGTCTGGAGCAGTTCGCCGCCGTCTACGGGTGGGAGTGGTTCGTACGCCACGGCCCCCCTGGCCCCATCGACGAGCTGTGAGGGCGAGGATCGCCGTACGGCGGCGATCCCGACGAAGTCGAGACGCCCGACAGAAACCGCTTACCACCGATTGGTGACGCCAGGGACGCGCCGTCTCAAGGGGCCGGAGGGCGGGACCGAACTCCTCTCCACCCCCACCAACGTGAAGGACGATTCATGACGCCTCCGCACCTGGTCGAAACCGCTGATTCCGGGCTGAATCAGACGTCGGTCGGTCATGACGAGCACGCCGTGGCGCCGCTCACGCCGCCGCCGCCTTCGCCGCCGACGACACCGCTCGCCGTCCTCGCCCGCCGTCTGGAGGACCGCTCGGCCATGGTCGCCGTCGTGGGCCTCGGCTACGTGGGCCTGCCCCTTCTCGTCGCCGCCGACGGCGGCGGCTTCGGGGTGATCGGGCTCGACGCCGACCAGACGAAGGTGCAGGCCCTGCGGGCGGGAAGCTCGTACGTCGGCGACGTGACAGGCGAGGAGCTGGCCGGCCTCGACCGGGTCCAGTTCACCACCGATCACCGTGTGCTCGTCGCCGCCGACGTCGTCGTGATCGCCGTCCCGACACCGTTGCGCGACGGTGGCCCGGACCTGTCGTCAGTGCGGGCGGCGACGGAGGACGTGGCTCGTGTTCTGCGCCCGGGGCAGCTGGTCGTGCTCGAGTCCACCACCTATCCGGGGACCACGGAGGATCTCGTGCGCCCCATTCTGGAGCGCCGCGGGCTGCTGGCCGGGCGGGACTTCGCGCTTGCATACTCGCCGGAGCGGATCAACCCGGGGAGCGGCCGCTCGGTGCGATCGACCCCGAAGGTGGTGGCCGGTGTCGCTCCGGTCGACACGGACCTGGCGTGCCGGTTCTACGGAGCGCTGGTCGACGCCGTCGTCCCGGTGTCCGCGCCGCGCAACGCCGAGATGGCCAAGCTCGTCGAGAACACGTTCCGTCAGGTCAACATCGCCCTGGTGAACGAGCTGGCCACCATCGCGTCGGCCATCGGCGTCGACATCTGGGAGGCCCTCGACGCCGCCGCCACGAAGCCCTTCGGGTATCTGCCGTTCTGGCCTGGCGCGGGCGTGGGAGGCCACTGCATCGCCATCGACCCGAGCTACCTGTCGTGGAAGGTGGAACAGCGGCTGGGCTTCGGGATCGGGTTCATCGAGCACGCCCGCTCCGTCAACAACCGGATGCCCGCCTACGTGGCCGGCCGGGTGGCCGAGGCGCTCAACCAGGTCGGCAAGGCGGTGCGGGGCGCACGGGTCCTGGTGTTGGGACTGAGCTACAAAGCCGGCGTCGACGACGTGCGCGAGTCCCCTGCGCTACGGGTGCTGCGCCACCTCGTGGACGCCGGCGCCGACTGCTCCTACCACGACGACCTCGTCGACTCGGTGAACGTGAGCCGTCGGCGCGGCGGCGACGCCATGCCGGCGACCGACGACGGCGAGCGGCTGCTCTCCTCGGTGGCCTTGACGCCCGAGGTCCTAGGCGGTGCGGACTGCGTGGTCATCCTGACCGCCCATCCGGACGTGGACTACGACACCGTCGTGCGGGAGTCGACCCTGGTCTTCGACGCCACTGGGACCACACGTCACCGCCGTCGCGACCACGTCATCCTCCTTTGACCGTGCAGCGGTTGCTCGGCGGTCTCCTCAAGGCCGTGGTCGTGGTGTACGCGGCAATGGTGCTCGGCTTCATCTGGCTCACCAAGGACCTGACGTTCGCGACGCTCACCCGCGACCCCCTCTTCGCCGGGTACTCCATCGCCGTGGTGCTCTACGTCTTCGGCCGGTTCCTGCTGGCGCTGTTCTATCGGTCCGCCCCCGACCGGGGGCACCGGCCGACCGTGTCGATCGTCATCCCTGCATTCAACGAGGAGGACGGGATCATCGGGACGATCGCGTCGTGCCTGGCCGTCGACTATCCCGGAGCCCTTCTCGAGGTGATCGCCGTCGACGACGGATCGACCGACGCCACGTGGGCGCGCATGCAGGAGGCCAGGGCGCGCTGGCCCCAGCTCCACGTGCTGACGCTCGGGCGCAACTACGGCAAGCGGGCGGCCATGGCCGAGGGAATCCGGCGGGCACGGGGGGAGATCCTGTGCTTCGTCGACTCCGACTCGTATCTCGACGCCGACGCCGTGATCGCCATCGTCGCCCCCTTCGCCGACCGGCGGGTCGGCGCGGTGGTCGGCCACGCCGACGTCCGCAACCACTCCGTCAACTGGATGACGAAGATGCAGCAGGTGCGCTACTTCTCGGCCTTCCGGGTGATCAAGGGCGCCGAGTCGTTCCTGTCGGGCACCGTCACCTGCGCGTCGGGTTGCTGCGCCGCCTACCGGCGCTCGGTGGTGCTCCCGCTGCTCGATGCGTGGGAGTTCCAGACGTTCCTCGGCCGGCCCGCCACGTTCGGGGACGACCGTGCGCTGACCAACCGGATCCTGGCCACTCACCGGGTCGTTTACCAGGCGTCGGCCCGCGCCGAGACCATGGTTCCCCAGACCATGCGCGTGTTCTTCCGCCAGCAGCTGCGCTGGAAGAAGTCCTGGCTGCGGGAGTCGCTGCAGGTGCTGCGCTCCTTCTGGCGCAAGAACCCCGTGGCCGCCGTGTTCACCTACGCCTCCATCGCCTTCCCGTTCATGGCGCCGTGGGTCGTGGTCCACGCAGTGGCCGGGCGCCTTTTCGGCGGCCAGCCGGGCGGACTGTGGTTCTACGTCATCGGCACCTATGCCATGGCGCTGGTGTACTCGCTGTTCTACGCCTTCAAGCGCCACGACGGCCTGTGGTACCACGGCATCACCTTCGTCGGCCTCTACATGAGCGTGCTGGTCTTCCAGACCTATTGGGGCATCCTCACCATGCGGGACACGCGGTGGGGGACCCGCGCATCCACCGTCGAGCACGCCCGCGTCGACCAGAGCCTCGTCGTCGCGTTGCCACCCGGGGCGGATCCGGTCGACGCGGGCGTCCGGCGTCGGGACCTGCCCGCACGCTTCGGGACGGCCGAGGACTACGAGCGCGGGCGGCGGGAGCAGACCGTCGATCCGGTCGAGCTGCGCACGTGAGCCGGGGCCGCCACCGCCGCCCCGCGCCGCGCCGGTGGCTCCGCCAGCTGCTCTCGGGGCTGGTGGCGCTCCCACTCTCGGCGCTGCCGTTCGTGGCCTACGCCAGCCTGACTCCGGAGGGCCGCCTGGTGCGGGACCGCGCTCTGGTGGCCCTGTTCCCACCGAAGCTGCCGTCCCTCGACGGGGCGCAGCTGGCCGCGGCCCGGGCGGCCGCACCGAGCTTCTCGGGCAGGGTGATGGCCCTCGCCTATCACGGCATCGGGTCGGCGTCCGACGGGGACGGCGGCTTCGTCGTGTCGCCGGCGCGCTTCGCCGAGCACCTGGCCACCTTGCGGGCGGCCGGAATGCACGTCGTGACCGCCCGTCAGATCGCCCGGTCGTTCGAGGGAGGTCGCCCGCTCCCGGCCAACGCCGTGATGATCTCGTTCGACGACGGTCGGACCGACGCCATGATGTTCGCCGACCCTCTCCTCGAAGATGCGCACATGGCGGCCACCATGTTCGTCATCACGGGCGCCGCCTCAAAGCCCGGCATCTACTACGCGTCCTGGGACAAGCTGGAGGGGTACGCGCGCAGCGGGCGCTGGGACCTCGAGTCGCACACCGACCGGCTGCACGTCGAGCGCGAGGCGGCAGGCGGAAGGGATCTCCCGGCGCTCACCAGCCTGGAGCGGGGAGAGTCGTTGGCCGAGTACCGCTCGCGGGTGCGAGCCGACCTCGGGCGGGCGAGCGCGGCCATCGCGCAACACACCGGTCAAGCCCCGGTGGCCTTCGCCTACCCCTTCGGGGCCTACGGCGCAGAACGGACCAACGATGCGGCGCTTCGCACCGTGCTCCGCCAGGAGGTGGAGCGCCGCTACGCCGTCGCCTTCCACCAGGACGACCAGGCGAGCGTGCCACTGGCCGGAGCGGACGACGACCGTCTCGGCCTGCGCCGGCTGGAGGTGGGCGACTGGTCCGGACTGCAACTGCTGAAGCGCATCAGGGACGCCTCCCACAACACGGCAGGATTGGAGCAGCCGGCCCCGTCGCCCGAGAGCGCCGGCGCTCCGGCGGGGACGGGCGGTGCCGAGCCGGTCCCGCCGGCGGCGTCGATCCCGCCGTCCCCGTCGACCTCGGCACCTCGGTCGCCGTCGTCATCCCCGGCTCCGCCGGGCACGACGCCGCGGAGCCCGACCCCTTCCACGACGCCGCGGGCCCCGGCCCCGGCCACGACCCTCCCGCCCGGAGCCGTCACGCCGCCGATCCCGGCCACGCCGACCACGACAGTGCCTCCGCCGTCCACCACCGTGCCGCCGACCACGGCCCCGCCCGTCGTCACGACCACCACGACCACCGCTGCGCCGACGACCACTACGACGACCACCGACCCGCACGGTTGCCGGTCGCACGGCGGTGGTGACGTGTGCTCGTCCCGCTGACCGGGGCGCGACCGTCCACCGGTGCGAGAGCCGGTGGGCGGTTCGTCAGGTCGGCGACGACACCGTGCGCTCGCCGGGCTTCTCCACCGGGAGCCCGGCGCCCGCCCAGGCCCCGAACCCGCCCTGCACGTCGGCGACCTGGCTGAGGCCGAGCGATCGGAGGAGCGACGCCGCCGCCGACGAGCGGTACCCCCCGGCGCAGTAGACGACCGTCGGTGCCCGTGCGTCGAGCACCTGGTGGCGGTCGAGCAGGGCCGCCAGCGGGATGGCGATCGCGCCCGGGACGACGCCGGTCGCCTGCTCGCCCGGGTTGCGGACGTCGACGACCTGCAGGCCGGGCTCCACGCTGCGCCAATCGGCGACCTCGGATGCGGACATGCGGCGGGCCCGGTCGGCCAGGTCGGGGCGCTCGGCCAGGAGACGGTCGATGTCGGCCACGGCGCCGACCACCCTGTCGAAGCCGATGCGGGCCAGCCGGACCCTGGCTTCGAGCTGGCGGCCCACCTCTGTCACCACGATCAGCGCCTGGTCGGGCCGGACGACGTCGCCGGCGTACTCGGCGAAGCGTCCGTCGAGACCGATGTTCACCGAGCCGCGCAGGTGGCCGGACGCGAACGACTCGGCCGACCGCCCGTCGATGACCACGGCGCCCTCGCGGCGGAGACGTCGCACCTCCTCCAGGTCGAGCTCGGGAGGCGGTTGGGCGTCGTCGAGGAGCTCGTGCAGCCGGTGGTTGGCCTCGGCCGTATAGGCGAAGTGGAGCGGCGCCACCGACTGCCCCTCGGTGATGGCGTGCACGAAGGCGTCCTCGCTCATGGCCCGCAGCGCGTAGTTGGAACGGCGCTGCTCGCCGATGGTCGACGACACGGCGTCGGACATCGCCCGTCCGCACGCCGACCCGGCACCGTGGGCGGGGAAGACGCGGGTGGAGTCCGGGAGGGAGAGCAGCTGGTCCCGGAGCGAGTGGTAGAGGCGACGGGCCAGCGTGTCGGCGCTCCAGCCGGCGGACGTGAGGAGGTCGGGCCGGCCGACGTCGCCGACGAAGAGCGTGTCGCCGGTGAGCACGGCCCACGGTTCGGCGTCGGACGCATGCTCCCACACGACGATCGAGATCGATTCGGGCGTATGGCCCGGTGTGTGGCGGATCTCGAGGACGACGTCGCCCAGCGCCAGCCGCTGGCCTGCCGCCAGCGGTTCCACCGGGAAGTCCGGGTCGGCCTGGTCGCCGTACGAGACGGCTGCCCCGGTCGCCTGCGCCAGCTCGAGGTGGCCGGAGAGGAAGTCGGCGTGGAAATGGGTCTCGATGACGCGCTCGATGACGAGGCCCTCGGCCCGCGCATCGTCGAGGTAGCCGGCGATGTCACGCTGCGGGTCGACCACGACCGCCCGGCCCGTCGACTCGTCGCCGATCATGTAGCTGAACAGCGACAGGCATGCGAGCTGGTACTGCCGGAAGATCACCTTCGCCCCTCCTCGGCCGCTCGACGCCCACGACGGCTCCTCCCGGTGTACTCCCGACACCGTGCGCTGGCAAGGGCCGCGACGCCACGGAGGACGCCCCCCCGGACGAGCATCAGGGGGCGCGGAGCACGCCCGCGGTATTTTCTGGGCTCCCTCGGGACAGGACCCTTGTCGTGTTGATCGCACACTGCACAGCCCCCGGCCTCGAGGTGCTGCGGCCGCTCAGGCCGACCCGAACGCCGTCGTTTCCCGTGTACGGCGCTCTGGCCGACCACCTGGCCTCGGTGACCGCACACCCGGACGCCACGGTCGCGCACGCGCTGGCCACCTGCTCGGGCTACTCCTACTCCGACGCCGCCACGCTGGCCACGATCATGGCGCGCCTGGGCCTCGACGGGAACCACTGCGTGCAGATCTCCACGACGGTCGACGCCATGTTCATCCGGTCCACGGCGTTCGTGGTGCAGAGCCGAGACGGTCGTGTGGTGATCGTGTCCTACCGGGGAACGGAGCCGACGAACATCGTCAACTGGCTCACCGACGTCGACATCAATCCCGAGAAGGTCTCCATCCCCTTCCCGGGATCCGACGGTACCTTCGACGTCCACGGCGGCTTCTACCGCAACGTGCGGGCCACCCGTTTCGAGGTCGTGGCCACCGTCGAGCGGGCCCTCGACGGCAAGTCGGTCCGCCCCGGTGGGCCGCCCATGCCGAACGCGTGCGAGGCGCTCTACCTCACCGGCCACAGTCTCGGGGGTGCGTTGGCGGCCATGCTCGGCGTCATGGTCGTGGCCGAGCGCGACTACGAGCCGTTCGCTCGGAGGCTCAGGGCCGTCTACACCTACGGCCAGCCGATGGTCGGAGCGCCGGACCTGGCGGCGGCGAGCGATCGTGACCCCTTCCTCGGCCGGAACGTGATCCGCTACGTCTACGGGAACGACGTGGTCACCCGATTGCCACCGCGCGCCACCGGCGACTTCTCCCACTTCGGGCGCGAGCTCCGGTGCGACCGCCGATCGGCGACCCGGAGCTGGGTCCCGAGCCCGACGCCGAGAACGCAGATCGGGAACCTCCTCGAACTGGCCATGGCGCCCCTCGCCTTCGTGACGCGCCAGGTTCCGTGGCTGGCCAAGCTCCACACGGGTGCGTCCCTGCACGACCACCTGCCCCACCACTACGTGTCGGCGCTCACACCGGCGGGCGTTCGCAGCGAGTTCGGCGACTGACGGAGCGACGCCCCGCGGGCCTGCCTCCGCCTCGGGTGCTGGCAATCACCGAGGAGAACCGCGTAGACTGCGAACACACCCCCGAAATGCATTAAACCGGACACGGGGGCGGGGCCCGGCGGGTGAAGGGATGGAAGGGCGTGGGGGACGCCAAGGGCAACACCGGTCGCAGGCTGGCGAGTCGGTGGGTCGACCTCCGCCTCCGCACCAAGGGTCTGGTCGTCGTGGCGATCCCCGTCACCGCCCTTCTCCTGGTCGGCGGGGTCTTTCTCGCCCTCCAGGTCCAGGCGCAGTCGAACCGGGAGCGCGTGGACGAGAGCTTCGCCATCCGCCGCCAGATCGCCGCGGTCACGACCGACCTCATCAACGCCGAGAGCGGCGCGCGCGGGTTCGCCATCACCCGCCAGGACGAGTTCCTGGAGCCCTACCGGGCCGCCCGTGCCAACGTGGGCCGGGATCTGGCGCGCCTGGAGGCGCTGGTGGCCGGGTTCACGCCCCAGGAGGGGCGGGCCAGGCGGGTCCAGACGCTGGCGGCCGCCGAGTTCGCCGCGCTGAAGCCGCTGGTGGCGGGCGCTGAGGTCTCCGGACCGGCGCTGGCCGACCTGCTGCGCCGCAGCAAGGAGCCCATGGACGCCGTGCGGGCCGAGCTGGCCCGGATGGACGGCACGGCCGGCGCCCGGCTGTCGGCGAGGCTGCGGCGGGAGGATCGCTTCACCACGGTGCTGAGCTGGGTCATGAGCGGTGTCGTGGCCGTCGGCCTTGGCGGCGGCTTCATCGCCGCCAGCCTGTTCGCGACGGGTGTGGCCCGGCGTGTGGAGCAGCTGGAGCGATCGGCCCAGGATCTCGAGCAGGAGCGGCCTCTCGACGACCTGCCGGCCGGGGACGACGAGGTCGGCCGGCTGGGCGTCGCCCTCGGCAGCGCCAGCGCCCTCCTCGCCGAGCGGGCCAGCAGCATCCGAGAGGGTCGCGCCTTTCTTGACCACGTGGTCACGGCCAGCCCGGTCGTGGTCGTCCAGTCGGGGGTCGAGGACCCGATCATCACCTATGTCAGTGCCAACGTGGAGGAGATCCTCGGCTACCGGCCCGACGAGATCGTCGGCCAGCGGAGCTTCTTCTCGGAGCGGTCTCATCCCGACGACCGCGCCGCCCTGCTCGATGCGGCTCGCGAGGCTCGCCCGGAGCACGAGTTCCGGGTCAGGAGCGCCGGCGGCGACCACCGGTGGATGCGCGCCGTGAGCCACATCGAGCAGCACCGTGACGGCGCACCCGAGACGAGGCTCACCTACCTCACCGACGTCACGCCGGCCAGGCAGATCGGGGAGGCGCTGGCGGCCGCCCACGAGGAGGCGCTGACCGCGTCACGGCTCAAGTCGGAGTTCGTGGCGAACATGAGCCACGAGATCCGCACGCCCCTCAACGGCGTCATCGGCATGACCGGTCTGTTGCTCGACACCGAGATGACCCCTGAGCAGCGCCAGTACGCCGAGATGGCTCGGGCGTCCGGTGAGGCGTTGCTCACGGTGATCAACGACATCCTCGACTTCTCCAAGATCGAGGCCGGCCGCATGGATCTCGAGGAGCTCGATTTCGACCTGCGCAGCGTCATCGAAGGGGCGGCCGAGCTGGTGGCCGAGCAGGCTCATGGCAAAGAGCTCGAGCTGGCCGTTCTGGTTCGGCCCGATGTCCCGGTCGACGTGCGCGGGGACCCCGGGCGGGTGCGCCAGATCCTGATCAACCTGATCGGCAACGCCGTGAAGTTCACCGACCAAGGGGAAGTGGTGGTGCGGGTCGGGATCGACGACGCAGACCCGGCGCTCGTGCGCTTCGAGGTCTGCGACACCGGGATTGGGATCGGGCCCGACGAGCAGGCTCGACTCTTCCAGAGCTTCTCCCAGGCCGACTCGTCGACCACGCGGAAGTACGGCGGGACCGGTCTTGGGCTCGCCATCTGCCGGCAGCTGGTCGAGCTCATGGGCGGTCGCATCGGCGTCGACAGCCTGCCGGGAAAGGGATCGACCTTCTGGTTCACGGCTCGCCTCGGACCGGCGTCTGAGCCGGTCGCCGGCCTCCAGGCCGACGCCCCGGGTCTGGACGGCCTGGCCGTGCTGGTGGTCGACGACAACGCCACGAACCGGATGATCCTCGAGCAGACACTTCTGGCGTGGAACCTGCGCCCGGAGATGGCCGAGGGTGGTGAGCCGGCGCTGGCGATGCTGCGGGCGGCCAGTGCCCGCTCGCAGCCCTTCGACCTGTCGATCCTCGACTACCACATGCCCGGGATGGATGGCCTCGAGCTGGCCAGGGCGATACGGGAGGACCCCGCGCTGTCGGCCACCAAGCTCGTGCTGCTCACCTCGTCCGGGCGCTGGAGCCACGCCCAGACCGCCCAGGGCTCCGACATCGACGCCTTCCTGACCAAGCCGATCCGCCAGTCGGCGCTCTACGACGCCCTCGTGACCCTCACCGGCCTCCCCGCGGCCGCCCGCAGCGACATCGTCACCGCAGCGACCGTGGCCGACGTCCGGGGCAAGGCGCGCCCCCACGTCCTGGTGGTCGAGGACAACGCCGTCAACCAGATGGTCGCCGCCGGCATGCTCGAGCGGCTGGGCTACCGGGTCGACGTCGCCGCCGACGGGCGCGAGGCCGTGGAGGCGCTCGAGCGGGTGCCCTACGCCGCCGTGCTGATGGACTGCCAGATGCCGGACATGGACGGCTACGAGGCCACCGCCGAGATCCGCCGGCGTCAGGCCGGAGGCCCGCGGACGCCGATCATCGCCATGACGGCGGGGGCCATGCGCGGCGACGAGGAGCGGGCGCTCGACGCCGGTATGGACGAGTTCGTGACGAAACCGGTGAAGCTGGCCGAGCTCAGCGCCGTCCTCGCCCGCTGGATCGAGGTGACGGGGGGTCGGGCCCCGGTCCCTGGCCCCGCGGCCGGATCACGGTCGGTCCTCGACCAGGAGATTCTGGCCGGGCTGCACGATCTCGAGCGCGGCGGCCGCCCGGGCGCCGTGGACGAGCTGGTGCGCCTCTTCCTGTCCACCGCCCGGGAGCGGTCCGCCGAGCTGCGTGAGGCCGTCGATGCCGACGACCTGCGGGCGGCGGGACGACTGGCCCACAGCCTCCGAGGGAGCAGCGGCAACCTGGCCGCCACCGCCATGGCGGGCATCGCCGGCCAACTGGAGGTGTCGGCCAACGCCGACGACGGCACAGGCGCGGCCAGGGCCCTGGGCCGCCTCGAGGCCGAGCTCGAGCGGGTGGATGCCGCCCTCCGGGCCGAGTTCCCCGGAGCGTCGGAATGACGCCACCGGACCCCGACGTCGAGGCTCGGCAGTGTCGCAGCCGCCGTCAGGCGCCGACGGCCCGCCCCTGGTCCGCCTGGGCGTCGCCGGTGGAGTTGAAGCGGTAGCCGATGCCGCGGGCCGTCTGGATCCAGCCGGGGTTCTCCGGGTCGATCTCTATCTTGCGGCGGAGGCGGCGCACGTGTTCGGTGACGGTGGCGGGGTCCTGCCAGCCTGGCGCCGAGCCCCACACCTGGGCGAGCAGATCGGCACGCGAGAACACCCGGCACGGAGCCGCCGCCAAGCAGGCGAGGAGGTCGAACTCCTTCGGCGTGAGCTCCACGGACATGCCCGACACGAGCACCCGGCGCTCCTCGGCGCGCAGCTCGAGGGTGCGGGCCGGCATGGGGCCGACGTCGGGGACGGCGGCGCCACCGGTTGCGCCGACGGCGCCGGCGGTACCGCACCGGCGGAGCACCGACGCGGCCCGGGCGCCCAATTCGGCGGGGGCGAACGGCTTGACAACGTAGTCGTCGGCGCCCATCTCCAGGCCGAGCACCCGGTCGGACTCGTCGTCGAGGCTCGTCACGAGGATCACCGGTACCGCGGAGTCCTGGCGCAGGCGGGTCAGCACCGCCAGCCCGCTCATGCGAGGCAGGTTCACGTCGAGGAGGACGAGGTCCACGTTCCCGGCCCACACCATCGCCACCGCCGTCTCGCCGTCCTCGGCTTCTGCGACGTCGAACCCGCGACGCTCGAGTGCCACCCGCGCCAGCAGCCGGACGTCGGCCACGTCGTCCACGACGAGCACCCGGGCGGTCGGACGGCTGGGATGTCGTTCCACGCTCGCTTCGCTCCTCACGCCGCCCGTGCGGCTCTTGGGTAGCTTCGGCGGGTTTCGGGGGAAACCGTAGCGATCGTTCCCACGCTCAGCGGGAAGCGGCCCGGCGCGGACGCCGCGATGCCGGGCGGCGGGCCGGAGCCCGTCGCGGCGCCTTGGCCTTCGGGGCGACCCGGCTGTCGACGAAGTCCTCCGTGATGAACACGGCACCGCTGCCGTCGCGGACGACGGCGATCCCCACGGCATCGAAGCGGCCGTTCAGGATGTTCGCCCGGTGGCCGGGGCTGGCCATCAGCCGGAGGTGTGCGACCTCGACCGAGCCGTTCACCGCCACGTTCTCGCCGAGGGCCCGGGCGGCCAGAGCGGCGTGGATCGCCGGCTTGAAGTACGCATCGTTGTGCCAGATGTCTCCCCGCTCGGCCATGGCCTGGCTCTGGCGGGCGGCGATGGCGACGATGGCGGGGCGGGACTCGAGGGCTCCGAGCCCGGCTCTCGCTCGCTCCTGGTTCACCAACGTGAGCAGCGTGGCGGCGGCGTCGGGAACGTCACCGGCACCGACGGCCTCCGCCGGCTGCGCGGCGGTGGCGGGCGCCGGATCCGTAGCGGGTGCGGTGGGGGAGGCCGGCTCGGCCGGGGGTGCGACCGGAGCGGTCACCGCCGGGGCCGGCGGTGGCGAACAGAGGAGGTTCAGCAGGCCGCAGCTGGCCGCGAACGCAGGGGTGACGGTGAGAAGGGACAGCGAGGCCGTGATGGCGGCGGCGGAGGCGAGGCGCTTGAGCATGCCCGAGATGTCGGGATGGACCACCTGTTGGCTTGATCAACGCCCGCCCAACGTGTGGCCAACAACCGTCGGTCGACGACCATGGCCGTGGACGGGGCGGCCGCTCCCGAACGGCGTCCCGCCGAACCGGCGGAGGCGTCGCCGGCCCCGGGCGTCAGCCCCGGGCGTCGGCGGGGCCGGCCGCGGCGACAAAGGCGCCGCCCGCCGCTTTCATGCGCCGCCCGGGCACTGGCGCGCCGGGCTCGGTGAGGGCGACCACGCAGCCGCCGAAACCGGCGCCCGTCAGCCGGGCGCCGTGGACCCCGGGACGCGTGAGCAGGTCGTCGACGATGCCGTCGAGGGCCGGCGTGGAGACCTCGAAGTCGTCACGCAGGCTGGCGTGGCTCTCGGTCATGAGCCGTCCCGCCTCCGCCCCGTTGCCGGCGCGGAGACACTCGGTGAACGCGAGCACCCGCGCGTTCTCGGTCACGACGTGGCGGGCCCGCCGGCGGACCACGGGATCCCCGATGTGGGCCACGGCCTCGACGGAGGCATCACGAAGCGGCCCGATCACGGCCGCAGCCGCCTCGCACTGGCTCCGCCGCTCGGAGTACGCCGAGACCGCCACCGCCCGTCGCTGGCCGGAGTCGACCACCACGACCTCGACCGCCTCGGGGATGGGGACCGGCGTGACGCTGAGGGTCGTGAAGTCCATCAGGAGGCCGTGACCGGCGCGTCCCGATGCCGACGCCAGCTGGTCCATCACCCCTGTGAGCACCCCCCAGGCGCGCTGCTCGGCCCGCTGGCACGCCAGGGCCAGCTCGAGCGGCGTCCCCTCGAATCCCAGCGCCAGCGCGACCGCCACCTCCAGGGCGGCGCTCGACGACAGCCCGGCACCGAGCGGCAGCGTGGTCGACACGGTCCCCGTCCCCCCTTGCTCGGGGCGTACCTCGGCCACAACGCCGGCCACGTAGCGTCCCCAGCCGGCCGCCACCTCGGCGGGGTCTGCGATGTTGATCGGCACGACGATCGGCGTCCGATTGTCCGCCGATCGAAGCTGCACGGCGGCACCGCCCCGTCGCAGGACGACGGTCGTCCCCAGCTCGACCGCCATGGGCAGGGCGAACCCACCGGTGTAGTCGGTGTGGTCGCCGATCAGGTTCACACGGCCGGGGGCGAAGGCATGGACCGTCATGGAGCCGGCGTCAGCCGTGGTCGCCGCAGGGTTCGCATCGGGACGCCATGGGGAGACCCAGTGTCGCGCTCGCGGCCACGCGGCGAGCAGCCGAACCTCCACGGACCGGACGACGAGGGGCTGTCGGGCGACCGCAGTTTCCGGCCGTTGTGGACCGGGTAGGACGGCAGGCGCAATTGAGCAGAGAGCCTGCGTGGAGCGCGATCCGCGGCCCTCGGCCGCCGGCGCTCCAGCTTCCCGATTTCAGGGCAGGGAGATCACCGTGTCCGTTTCCACGAGCAACCAGTCCTCCACCGGCGACGCCGTCGACCTACTTCTGGCCCAGCACCAGGAGGTCAAGCGGCTCTTCACACAGGTCCACGGCGCCGCCGGCGACAGGGCCGAGGCGTTCGAGTGCCTCGTGCGGCTGCTGGCCGTACACGAGACGGCGGAGGAGGAGGTCGTCTATCCGGCGCTGCGCTCGATGGGCGCCGAGGGTGAGCGGGTGGCGGAGGCGCGCAAGGCAGAGGAGGGCAAGGCCAAGACCGACCTGGCCGAACTCGAGAAGATCGGCGTGGACGGCGCCGGGTTCGACGAGAAGCTCGGGGTCTTCCGCGTCGCCGTCCTCCAGCACGCCACCAACGAGGAGCAGGAGGTCTTCCCGTTGCTACGCGCCTCACTCGATCCCGAGAAGCTGACCTCCATGCGCTCGAAGCTCGAGAAGGCGGAACGGATGGCGCCCACCCATCCGCACCCGCACGGCCCCGAGAGTGCCCTTGGCAACCTGATCGTCGGACCCTTCGTCGCCGTCGCCGACCGGGTGCGCGATGCCCTGCGGGGCGGCAAGGGCTGAGACGTCGGCGGATCAGCGCAACACCGGCTCGGCCCCGAGGATTCGAGAGGTCCCGAGCACCCGGTCGGGGTCGGCCTCGGCGCCGCCGCCACACGGAGCGAGCAGGGCCAGTACTGCCGATCGCCCCGGCGCGCGCAGCCCACCGGCCTCGTGCCCGGCCGGCGTCGGACCCTCCGAAGAGGCTCTACGCCTGGCCGGAGCTTGCTCTCGGGCGCTGGCGACGGGCGACGATCTCCTCGGCCACGTCGTGCAGCTTGCGATTCGACCGCTGCGACGCTCGCCGGAGCACGTCGAACGCCTCGTCGGACGAACGGCCCTCGGCCGCCATGATGATGCCCTTGGCCTGGCCGATGATGTCCCTGTTCTCCAGGGCGACCGCCAGCTGTTGCGCCAGGGACTGTGCCCGGCGGAGAGCGACGGCGTTGGTCAGCGTGACCGACGCCTGACGGGCAAAGGCCGCACCCTCGTTCTCGGCGTCGACGAACGCGTCCTCGCCGGACGAGTAGAGGTTCAGCGCGCCCAGCAGCTCACCACCGGCGTGGAGCGGGAACGACAGCGAGCTCAGGATGCCTTGCTCGACCGCCTCCTTGGCGAAGGCGGGCCAGCGATCGTCGCGCCTGAACGAGTCGACCCGCACGACCTGGTTGCTCTCGATGGCACACAGGCAAGGTCCTTCGTGGTTGTCGTACTGCGACTGGTCCACCCGCTTGGCCAGCTCGGCCGAGCAGACGGGCGTGGCGGGGCGACCTCGCTCGATGAGGCTGACGCTGGCCGCATCGCAGCCAGGCAGGGCGGCAGCGGCCAGTGAGGTCACGCTGGCCAGGACGGCGTCGTGGTCCTCCGTGAGCAGCATCTCGGCAAGCCCACGAAGGCCGGCCTGGAGCGGCTGTTCGTCGCTGCTCAGGTCTTCGCGCACGGCGGGCTCTGGTGGATGGATGAGTTCATTCGGCGTGGTTCCTCTCCGGTGGTCGGAAGAGTCACCGGTCCCCGGTCCGAAGGGAGAAACGCGGAACCACAGGTGCCTGTGCCATCAAGCAGTGCGAAAAAGAGCGAGCTTCGGTGCTCGCTGGGATCATAGCGACTCGCCGACCATACTACTCGTCTCGAGGCCGGGACCCCGGCCCGCGGCGACGACGCGCCACAGGGGACTGCCACCGTGCCCTCGCCGTCTCCTTCTCTCCGTCCGCCTCAGACGCCCAAGTCCAGTTGCCGGGCCGGCGGCGCAAGGGACGCCTGACCGCACGACCCGGCCCGATCCGCGCCGCGGGGTGGGGCAACACGTGGTCGGGAGTCGGGTCGAGGGTGCCGTCTGCGGGCCGCCGCCACCAAGCGGCGCACGAGCGAGGTCACGTCGTCCTGCTCCCGACCCGGGAGATAGGCGCGCCGGTAGCGGCGCCGGTAGTCCTCGACCAGCTCCGGCCGTGCCCCGGCCAGCCACGAGAGGAAGTGGTCGCGGACGCCCGGGCGCAGGTGGAGGGGCACGGCCGTGATGGAGACCGCCCTCGCGGCCACACATGCCTCGACGACCTCCGTCAGTTGGTCCCGCCGGTCCGACAGCCCAGGGAGCACGGGGGCGATCAGCACGCCGCACGGGACGCCCGCCGCGTTGAGCTTTGCCACCGCCTCGACGCGGCGCCGCGGGTGCGGGGTCCCCGGCTCGGTGGCCTTCCACACGGCCTCGTCGAGGGTGGCGACGGAGAGGTTGGCGCGCACCGTGGTCCGCTCGGCTGCGGCGCGGAGCAGCGCGATGTCGCGCAGGATCAGCGTCGACTTGGTGAGGATGGAGAACGGGTTCGCCGCCTCGGTCAGTACCTCGATCAGGCCACGGGTGAGGTGGTACCTGGCCTCGCAGCGCTGATAGGGGTCGGTGTTCGTCCCCATCGCTATGGCGTCGCCTCGCCACCGCGGCGCGCGCAGTTCGGCGCGGAGCCGCTCGACGGCGTTCACCTTCACGACGAGCTTCGTGTCGAAGTCGTCTCCGCTGTTCAGTCCCAGGTACGCGTGGGTGGGGCGGGCGAAGCAGTACACGCAGGCGTGGCTGCAGCCCCGGTAGGCGTTGATCGTGAAGCGGAAGGGCATCCGCGAGGCATTGGGCAGCTCGTTGACGATCCGGGAGGCGTTGACGTGCAGGAACTCCATCCCCCGGTACACACCTCTGCCGACGTGTCGCTCGACGAGCTCGTCGTCGGAGAAGAACACGCCCTGTCCCCCTCGGTCGCCCGCCAGCTTCCAGCGCAGCTCGGTCACCGCCGCCCATCCTATCGAACACGCGTTCGGAGTGGGGGAGCCCTGCGGTGCCCGCTATCCGGCCTCGAGGTCGACCGGCGAGTTGGGGTCTCCCACCACGGGTACGGCGGCGCCCGGCGTCGGCGCAGGCGCGGCGGGACCGGCCGGCGCGCCGGCGACGGGCGTCGGCGCAGGCGGCGGCGGTCCTTCGATGATGGCCACCGGCGTTCCCTGGTCGACCTGGTCGAACAGCTCCTCGACGTCCGGCATGGCCATGCGGATGCACCCGTGGGACGCCGAGTGCCCGAGGGACGCGACGTTCGCCGTGCCGTGGATCCGGATCCCCGACACGTCGAGGTTCATGGCGCGCGTGCCCAGCGGGTTGCGTGGCCCGGGGCCGATGCGTGCCGGGAGACTCTTCCCCCAGCCCCCGGGGTCGGGGTTGACCCAGACCGGGTTGCGGCGCTTGAGCACCACCGAGAAGCTGCCCTTCGGGGTCGGGTACCGGGACGACCCGGTAGCGACCGAGTAGGTCTTGACCAGGGTGCCGTGGTCGTAGTGGTAGAGCTTGTTCTCCGCCGTCCGTACCAGGATGACGTCGGTGAACCCGGTGATCTTCGGGGCGAGCGCGGTGATCGGCGCCTCGACGGCGGCCGGGGCCGCCGCTCCGTTCGCCACCCGGCCCGCCAGCTCGAACACCCGGGCCGTGGTGGCCGTCACGTCGAGGGCCCGGCCTTCGGCCGCAGGGACGACGGCGACCATCCCGCTCGACGTGTCGATGCGCGCGTCCACCGGCGCCAGGGCCACCTGGGCGGCGAGGTCGGCGACATGGTGGCGCACCGCGTCGCGGTCGACCTGGAAAAGCACGTCGTACGACCGCGCCACGGGCTTGTCGAGGAGACGGTGCCAGATCCGCCGGGGGAGGCCCATGCGTTCGGCCTCGGTTCGCGCTCTGGCCAGGGTCGCTTCGGCGTCGGAACGCAGGCCCAGCTCCGCCAGGGTGACAGTGGCGTCGCGATCGCCGGCGACGATGCGCAGCGCCGTCTCGCCCACCGGAGGAAGCTCGGCGTCGAGGGCCCGCATGACTGCGGCCACCGGGCGGCCGCCCGCCGCCACGTGGCCGACGGTGACGCCGGGCAGGAACTCGTCGTCATGGGCGGCGTCGTACCAGAGGGCGGCGAGGGCCACGACGCCTGCGACCAGCAGGAGGCCCGCAACGGCGAGGACGGCGCCTCGAAGGGACCTGGTCATCGGCTGCGGAGTCTAAACGCCAGGACCGGCCCGGGCACCCCCCAATTCGGTCGTTCGGTCGCCCGATGTGCTCGCACGCGCAACGGCCCGGCACCCCAGTCGGGCGTGCCGGGCCGTTGCCGTCTGCGTCGGGACCACGCGGGATCGGCAGTCAGAACCCCATGTTCGAGGTGTTCGACCGCCGCCGCCGGGCAGACCACCCGACGTTGGCTGTCTGCGTCACCATGGTCTTGCGCCGCGGCGGACGGGCCCCGAGGAGCTCCTGGCGCAGGGCGAAGGCCTGGCTGCCCATCTCGAGGAGCTGATCGGGATAACCCCGCTCGAGGACGGGGAAGACCGTCTTCTCCTCCTTGTCGACGTGGCGCATCACCGCCTTCTGGAGCTGCGTCATCATCGTGCGGACCGCCGGATCGTCGGGGTCGAGATCCTCGATCTCGGCGATGAGCTCCTTGGCCGCCTCGTGGTCGTCCTCGGAATCGTCTGCCAACGAGCTGTTCAGCTCCCGGAGCGCCGGGTAGACGATCTCCTCTTCGATCGTGGCATGGATCGTGAGTTCGTCACAGACGTCCAGGGCGATGTCGAGGTCCTCGGACGCCTGGTTGGCGCGGAGAAACAGGCGCTTGACCCGGGCATGGTCGTCCCTGAGCACCTTTGTGATGTCGGACATCCGTCGGTTCTCCTCTCAACCGGCCGTCACGGCCGGGTCACGTCTGCCCACCTGGGGGAGACACGTCGTGGTTGCGCTCGCAAATCTACCGCGCCGCAACCCTGCTGAACAGGGCATCTGCCGGATGTGCGCGCGCCGTCATTCGGCGGCGGACTGCCGCCCGATCTCGGCCACCAGGGCATCCCGGACGGCACGAACCGTCGGGCAGACGCCGAAGTGCCGGGGCCCGATGTCGATGGTCACCGTCGTGCCACCGGCGTCGGGAAGGAGCTCGAGGACGCACTGGCACGGTCCGGGGTCGTCGAGGAGAACGGCGAGCAGGTACGGCTCCTCGGCCCGGATGACGTCACCCAGGTTCACGGCGGCGAGGAGCGTCAGCTCGAAGGCGTCCACGGGAAGCACCTCGATCGAGAAGGCGGCGTCCTCGAACTCCTCCGCCGATCCGGAGGCTGTCACGGTCGACCGCCGTCCGGAATCGGGCGACGGCAGGGGTCCCGCCGCCACGAGGGCGTCGAACGCCTGGTTCACCAGGGCCATCCGCCGCCCGGCGTCGGCGCGCGCCGCTCCCGCGGTGAGGTCGGGGTGCAGCTCCTTGGCCAGCCGCCTCCTGGCCCGACGGATGTCGGCGTCGCTCGCGTGGGGCCCGACGCCGAGGACCGCGCGCGGGTCGTCCATCGGTCCATGATGCCGGAGCCGCCGTCCCGAACGGCGTGGGCCGCCGCCCGCGGGCTACGAGTCCGGCGTCGCAGCCCCTCGGTCGATCACCTCGAGCACCGCCGTCTCGGCCCCGGGGTCGAACACGGCGCGGACGGTGTCGCCCAGCTCGGCACCCGCTCGGCGCAGGAATCCGGTCCACCCCCAGGAGTTGCCATGGGTGTCGACCCCCAGGGTGGTCATCTGCGTGCCGTCGGCGTCGAGGCACGGGAAGTGTCGGCCCTCGAGCGACGGGCGCAGCTCGGCGGGCACGTGCACGACGCCGTTGGCCCACACGCTCGGCGTCACGCGCCAGGAGAGCCATGGCTGGCCCTCCGGGGTCCAGCCGTGCACAGGGCCCTCGTCGCTGCGGGTGGGCCGGCGCCTGGCCGCCGTGTGGTCCTCGGGCCCGACCACGGTGCCCCGGGGGGCGAAGAGCCCGGGTCCGACGCGCTCCAGGCACTCGGAGTACGTCGTGTAGAGGTTCACCGAGGTGAGGTTGAGGCCCGCACCGTGGCAGGCGTCGAGGAGGTGGGCCCGGGCCAGGACGCCGCCGGGCGAGGCCCGGAGGATCTCGACCATCCGCTGGTTGAGCGGGCCCACGACGGCGGGATCGATCGGGTCGACCGCCGACACGTCGGTGCCCTCGACCCGGAAACAGGGATGGCACGCGTAGATGCGTGTGAGCACCGACACGGGTGGGGGAGGCGGCAGCCGGCGGAACGAGTTGTGCCGGCGCAGCCCGTCGTGCAGCGACTCCACCGACAGCGACGGGGTGACCGCCAGCATGCGCATGGACGCCCGCACGAACGGGCCGGACGACCTGGCGTCGCGGAAGGTGAACCACCCGTCCTGGAGGCACTCCAGCGATCTGCAGGTCTCGAGGACCACGCGCAGCTGCCGCCTGGTGACCTCGACGCCGTCGCCCTCGACGAGCTCGCGCTCGAGCCGCTCGAGGGTGCTGGCGCCGCAGCGCTCGGCCTGGCGACGGGCTCGCGCCTCGATGGCGGGTGCATGGGCCACCGCGGCCGACGCCAGCCTGGGCAGGAGCACGGTCGTCCGCCCGGCGCCGGAGAAGACGAACGGAAGCTCGCGCCCGAACAGCTCGGCGGCGCAGCGCAGGCTCTCGGCGCAGAACGCGCCCACCGTGAGGCGCGCCTCGAGGAGCAGGCGCGGCACCTGCGACGCCGGCAGGGGAACCGCCTTGGCCACCGCGTCGATGGCGGCGTCGAGCTGCGGCAAGCTGACGGGCCCGTTCGTCTCCTGCTGCTTGCGCAGCCGCGACTCGAGCTGACGGACCCGTTCGCCGCTGAGCCCTGCCACCCGTCCCGAGTCGGCCAGGGTGAGCGGCGGCCGGCCGGCGAGGCCCAGCCGGTCGATCACGGCCTGGAGGCGCCTGTGCTTCAACCGGTTGTGACCCAGGCCCGCCACGTGTGCGGCCAAGGCGTCCTCGAGCAGGGGTGGCCGGACGGCGGGCCGGCGTGGCGAGCGGGCCCGCCTTTGGTCGGCGGGGGCGAGGGAGCCGTGGGCGGTGGCGCCGTCGTCGAGGAGCAGCGGGGTGCGACGGCTCACCTCAGGCGCCAGCGAGCCGTGGCCGGCCGAGGCGTCGCCCAGGAGCAGCGCGGTCGTCGCGGACCGCGCCGAGGCGTCGGTCTGCGGGGACGTCGTCGTCGAGACTGGGCTCATCCTGTGTTCCTCCGGTAGGCCACTGGGCGCGGGCCCGGTGCCCTACCTGATTTGGCCACATCTTCTCAGATACCGAAAAGGGCGTGGTCATGTGTTCCTCGGAGGGGGTGCCAGCACCCCCCTCGGCCGCGGCGTCCCTAGACTCCGCCCGACGGGGGGAGCGCACGAATGTCGTCAGACCGACCGCAGACGGTGAGGGTCCTCATCGCCGACGACGAGTATCTCGTGCGCGAGGGTGCCCGCAGCGTCCTGTCGTCGGTGGCCGGGATCGAGGTGCTGGGCGTCGCCGGCGACCCGAGCGAGCTCCACGCCGCCATCGAAGGGAGCCCTCCCGACGTGGTGGTGCTCGACATCCGGATGCCGCCGACGTACCAGACCGAGGGCATCGACGCCGCCCGGCTCATCCGCACGACGCATCCGGACGTCGGCGTGGTGATCCTTTCGCAGTACGCCGACCCCGAATACGCCCTGGAACTGCTCCGCGACGGGTCCAAGGGCCTGGCCTACCTGTTGAAGGAACGGCTGGGAGAGCCCACCAAGCTGGCCGCCGCCATACGCGAGGTCGCCCGTGGTGGCTCCGTTCTCGACCCGAAGGTGGTCGACGGGCTCATCGAGGCCCAGCACCGGCGCGCCCGGTCGCGCCTGCATGGGCTCACCACCCGCGAAGGGGAGGTGCTCGAGATGATGGCCACCGGGCGGACCAACGCCGCCATCGGCGAGGCCCTGTTCCTGAGCGAGCGGGCGGTGGAGAAGCACATCAACTCGATCTTCCGCAAGCTCGGGCTCAGCGAGGAGCTCGACATCAACCACCGTGTGGCGGCCGTCCTGTTCTTCCTCCAGCGCAACATGGGCACGCCGGACTGAGGGCTCAGGGCATCGGAGGACCGCCGACCTCCATGGCGGCACGCACTGGGAAGCTGGCCCGCACCCGCGTGCCCAGCCCGGGAGCGCTGTCGATGGTCAGGTGCCCGCCGAACGATCGGGTCCGGTCGTCCATGTGGAGCAGGCCGCCGTTGCGCACCTGCGAGTCGGCGGCGAAACCGCGGCCGTCGTCGCCGATCTCCACGACCAGCCAGTCGTCCGTGACCTCCAGGCGCACGGTGATCTCGGTGGCGTCCGCGTGCTTCAGCACGTTGGCGAGGGCCTCGCTCACCAGGAAGTAGGCACCACTCTCGATCTCGGCCGGTACACGAGGAAGCGGGTCGGGCACGCAGACCAGTCGGGCGGACAGCGGCAGGCGACCGAGCGTGCTCCGCAATGCGGCGGCCAGGCCGCGATCGACGAGGATCGACGGGTAGAGGTCGTGGCTCACCTCACGGAGTCGCTCGATGACGGCATCGAGCTCCGCGCTCAGCTCGGCCAGCGAGCCGTGGATGGCGCCCGGCGACCGCTCGGCCGCCTCGGTCGCCAGGCCGAAGCCCATGCGGAGGACGACCAGATGCTGCTGGATGCCGTCGTGAAGGTCGCGGGCCAGGCGGTGGCGCTCCTCGTCCTGGGCGGCCACGATGCGCTGCGAGCTGTCCTGGAGGACGGCCGCCTGGCGGGCGATCAGGTCCAGCTGGTCGCGGAGCTCGAGGCGCATCTGCTCGAGGGTCTGGGCCAGCACGGCCACTTCGTCGCTCCCGGTGGTGGCGAAGGAGGCCTCCAGGTCGCCTCCCGCGATGCGACGGGCCGTCGACGTGAGCCGTTCCAGAGGGCGTACGAGGACGCGGAAGCACAGCCACCCCACGACCAGGGCGATGGCGGCGAGCAGGGCGGCGGCGACGAGGCGGGTCCGCTCCAGAGACCGGTCGAGCGGTGCCTCGGGATCGGCCAGGGACACGCCGAGGGCGCCGACGACCCCGCCACCGGACCCGCTCACGGTGCGGTAGACCACCAGCGTCTCGACGCCGCGGAAGGGGACCACGACGGGCTCGGTCGGCAGCGGGCCACCGGGCGCCCCCACGGTGGGCGGCGAGGTGAGCGGATCGACGAACGTGGAGCCGACCACCTTTCCGTTGGCCACCAGCATCACGTGGCCGACGTCGCCGAGCTGGCGACGAAGCCGGTACGCGAAGCCGTCACCGAACTTGTACCCGCCGACGAGCACGGGAGCGTCGGCACCGGTCCCGATGGGCACCGTCACTGCCTGGATCCAGTGGCCGTCGGCTGCCGCCAGGAGACGACTGACCGGTGTCCGCCGGTCGTCGGGCGTGATGGCCGGGGGCCCTTGGAGGACGTCGCCGACGTGTGCCTCCTCGGCCAGCGGGCGTCCGTTGGGCTGCTCCACCTCGACCACGTCGAGCTCGAGGTTCCGGTACACGCCTCCCAGCTCGCCCACCAGCTCGTTGTGGTGGTCAGGATCGATCAGCCGGTTGGCGGTGAGCGACTGGCTGAGGTTGCGCAGCGCCCCCACCAGGGTGCGCTCACGTTCGGCGTACGCCTGGGCCAGCACCCGCAGGTTGCTGACCGCGACCCGGCGCGCCTGCTCGTGCAGCGCCGAGCGGGTGAGTCTGCCCTCGAGGAAACCGGTGAGGGCGCTCGAGCCCACCAACGCCACGACGAGGGCAGCGAGGATCTTCAACAGGAGCGACGAGCGCAGCCGGGCGACGGGATCGCGGCGCCGAGCCGGGTTGCGCGCTCCGTCCCGGCGCCGGCCCGTCGGGGTGGTCACGGGCTTGCGGGGATCAGCGCCTGAGCCCGCTGTTGGGCCTCCGCCATCACGGTGGCGGCGTCGGCGCCCCTGCGCAACACCTGGTCGACGGCGTCGGCGAATATGTCGTGCGCCTCGGGGAACGCGCTCAGCTTGAACGGGCTGGCGGTGGGCAGCTGGTCGATCACGGCCTTGAGGTCCGGCGTGGCGAAGAAGGGGTCGTCGTAGACCCGCGGCCGCACGGGAAGACGGCCCTCCTCCTTCGCGAGGCGCAGGGCGTACTTGTCGGACACCAGGTGGGCCATGAACTCGAACGCCAGCTTCTCCTGGTGGGAGGCCTTGGGGACGAACATGCTGCTGCCCCCCATCACCGACCCCTTGCTGGCGGAGGTGCCCGACGGCATGAGCGTGGAGCGGTACTTGGCCCCGGCCTCGTCCTTCTTCAGGATGGCGAGATCCCACGAACCGCTGGCCAGGGCCGAGGCACTGCCCGAGCGGAACAGCGCGAGCGCATCGCCGCTGTGGGAGTCGGCGGCCCGGGGTGGGAACGCCAGGTTCTCGCGCACGAGGCGGCCGAGGTATGCCAGCGCGCCGACCACCTTGGGGTCGTCGAAGGTGAGTTGCACCTTCCCGTCGCTGCCCACCTTGATGACCTCGCCACCGTTGGCCTTGATCCATCCGTACGTCCACCAGGTGCTCGTGGGCATGGCCAGGGCCCGGTGCGAGCCGTCGGGGGTGCTCAGGGCGCGGGCGGCCACCTCGAAGGTGTCGAAGGTGAACGGGCCTTCCGGCGGGGTGACGTTGGCCGCCTTGAACTGATCGCCGTCGAAGAGCAGGAAGAGCGCGTTGGTGTCGAGTGGGACCCCGTAGAGGTGGCCGGCCCACGTGACGTCGTCGATGGCCCCGGGCAGGAACTCGTGGGTGTCGAGCGGCTGGCCTTTGGCCCACAGGTCGTCGAGCGGCTTGGCCAGGCCCTGGGCGGCGGCGGAGAAGGCGTGGGCCTGCACGACGTCGGGGGAGACGCCGCTCTTGATGGCGGCGGTCACCGTGTCGATCATGTGGCTGATCGGGGCCCGGTCCACGTCGACGCGGACATCGGGGTGGCTCCGCTCGAAGTCGCGGACGGCCGACACGAAGGGATCGGTCACCCAGTCGTCGGTCATGAGGACACGGAGGATCGTGGGCTGGTCGGGCGTGGCGTCGCCGCCACTGCCGCACGCCGCCGCCACGACGCCGAGGACGAGGCAGCAGGCGACGACCGACGGCAGGCCGCGATGGTGACGCCGGGACCGCCTGGCGTCGCTTCGGCGGCCCGAGCTCTCAGTTCCCATCGTCACGCCCCCTCGTCGAGGACCACAAACCCCTCGTCTTGCACCAAGGAAAGCACCGGGCACGCGCGTGCGCAACCAACCACGACCGGGCGCCGGTCGGTGGGACGCCGCTGTCAGGGCGCCAC
>DATAIT010000106.1 GCA_036262515.1 Acidimicrobiales bacterium
GACCATGAACCGCCCCTGCTCCCCGGGCGGGGCCAGCGCGGCGAGCGGCACGTGCTCGGCGCCGGAGGCGTAGTCGACGAGGACGGCGTGGCGGTGGGAGAAGGTGCCCCGGCGGGTGTCCTGCCCGGACAGCCGCACGTCGGAGCCCTCGAGCAGCAGCGACCCGAAGGCCATGGCCTCGCCCAGGGCCCAGTCGACCTCGCCGCCCGCGTACAGCTTGGCCCGGGCGTCGAGCTGGCGGGCCAGCTTGGGATGGACGGTGAAGCCGTCTGGCGCCGAATGCAGGGCGGCGGCGATGCGGTCGAGAGCCTCCCGGCCGACACCGGTCTCCGGCGAGGGCAGGACCTCCGAGGCAGGCGGGTTCACCAGTCGCGTCGGGCGCGGCGGGGCCGACTGTCGGGTCTCGTCGAGCGCCTCCTGGAGTCGCGCCGAGAAGTCGTCGAGGGCCCGCTCGGCCTCCTCCAGCGTGATGTCGCCCCGCTTCACGAGCGTCTCGGTGTACAGCTTGCGCACCGAGCGCCGGTCCTGGATGCGGCCGTACATCTGCGGCTGGGTGTAGCTCGGCTCGTCGGCCTCGTTGTGCCCGAACCGCCGGTAGCAGACCATGTCGATCACGACGTCCTTGCGGAACGCCTGGCGGAACGCGAATGCCATGCGCGCCACGCGCACGCACGCCTCGGGATCGTCGCCGTTCACGTGGAAGATCGGCGCCTGCACCATCTTCGCCACGTCTGTCGCGTACACCGACGAGCGGGCCGACTCGGGGCTGGTCGTGAACCCGAGCTGGTTGTTGATGACCAGGTGGACGGTGCCGCCGGTGCGGTAGCCGCGAAGAGCCGACAGGTTCAACGTCTCGGCCACCACGCCCTGGCCGGCGAAGGCGGCGTCGCCGTGGATGAGCAACGGCAGCACCGGGTACTCGGTGCCGCGATCGAGCAGGTCCTGCTTGGCCCGGGCCATGCCCTCCACGACGGGGTCGACCGCCTCGAGGTGCGACGGGTTCGACGCCAGGGACACCGGGATCGCCCGTCCCGACATGCCCACGAACTTGCCGGTGGCCCCCTTGTGGTACTTGACGTCGCCCGACCCCTGCACGGTGTCGGGGTCGATGTCGCCCTCGAACTCGCGGAACAGCTCGCGGTACGACTTGCCCACGATGTTGGCGAGCACGTTGAGCCGGCCCCGGTGGGCCATCCCGAGCACGACCTCGACCACGCCGGCGCGGGCCGCCTCGTCGATCACGCTGTCGAGGAGGGGGATGGCCGACTCGCCCCCCTCCAGCCCGAAGCGCTTCTGGCCCACGTACCGGGTGTGGAGGAAGCGCTCGAAGGCCTCGGCCGCGTTGAGCCGGGACAGGATGTGGCGCATCTCGTCGCCCGTGAGCGTGGTGTCGACGCCCTCCACGTGCTCCTGGATCCAGCGCTTCTGGTCGGGCTCCTGGATGTGCATGTACTCGACGCCGACGGTGCGGCAGTAGGCGTCGCGCAGGATCCCGAGGATCTCCGACAGCCGGAGCTCGTCCTTGCCGGCCAGCCCCTCGGTGAGGAACTCGCGGTCGAGGTCCCAGATGGTGAGCCCGTAGGTCGCCGGGTCGAGCTCGGGGTGCATCCGGGGCTCCTTGGCCCCGAGCGGGTCGAGGTCGGCGATGAGGTGGCCGCGCACCCGGTACATGTTGATCACGGTCTGGACGTGCAGCTGCTTGGTGAGGCGAGACCGCTCCTGGTCGACCGGGTTCACGTCCCGCCGCCAGCGCACAGGCTCGTAGGGAACGTGCATGGCCCGGAAGACGTCGTCGTAGAAGCCGTCCTCACCGAGCAACAGACCGTGGACGCGGCGCAGGAAGGTGCCCGACTCGGCGCCCTGGATGATGCGGTGGTCGTAGGTGGACGTGAGCGTCACGACCTTGCTCACGCCGAGCTGGGCCAGCGCCCGTGGGTCGGCCGCCTGGTACTCCGCCGGGTAGTCGATGGCGCCCACCCCGACGATGGCGCCCTGGCCGGGCATCAGCCGGGGGACCGAGTGGACCGTGCCGATGGTGCCCGGGTTGGTGAGCGTGACGGTGACCCCGGAGAAGTCGTCTGCCGTGAGCTTGTTCGTGCGGACCTTGCGGATCAACTCCTCGTAGGCCAGCCAGAAGGACCGGAAGTCGAGCGTGTCGGCGCCGCGGATGCACGGGACGAGCAGCGTCCGGCTGCCGTCGCTCTTCTCGACGTCGACGGCCAGGCCGAGGCCGAGATGCTCCGGGCGGGCCACCGCCGGCTTGCCGTCGGCGGTGGTGGCGAACGCCGAGTTCATGACGGGCACGTCGCCGACGGCCCGCACGATGGCCCACCCGATCAGGTGGGTGAACGACACCTTCCCTCCGCCGGCGCGGACGAGGTGGTTGTTCAAGATGGTGCGGTTCACCTCGAGCAGCCGGGCCGGCACCGACCGGGCGCTGGTCGCGGTGGGAACGCCGAGGCTGGCCTCCATGTTGGCGGCGACGCGCGCTCCGGCGCCCCGAAGAGGGGTGGTGACGGGGCCGTCGGGTGCCGGCGGAGCGGCGGGCGCAGAGGCCGGGCCGGGTTGGGCGGTCGGGCTCGGGGCGGCGCCCGGTGCGGGCGCGACGCCTTCGGCCGGGCGCGCTGCCTGGTCCGGCGCACCGTTGGTTCGGCGCTCGATCCGGTAGTCGGCGAAGAACTCCCGCCAGCTCTCGCTCACCGACTGCGGGTCGTCCCGGAACTGCTCGTACATCTCGTCCACGAGCCAGTCGTTCGGTCCGAACGAGCCGGTGGGACGTGGGTCCTCTGGCATCTCCCTGTCGATCCTACCGGCCGCCTCCCGCCATCCCGGCGAGCGGCCCGGGTGCCCGCCGGGGCCCGCCCGGCCGTCTCCACTACCGTCGGGAGCCATGCCCGCGCAGTTCATCTACACCATGCACAAGCTGTCCCGGTTCTACCCGCCCGACCGTGAGGTGCTGCGGGGGATCAACATCTCGATGTTCCCGGGCGCCAAGATCGGCGTGATCGGTTCGAACGGGTCGGGCAAGTCGTCGCTGCTGCGCATCATGGCCGGCGAGGACGACGGCTACACCGGCGAGGCCCGCCTCACCCCCGGCTTCACCGTCGGCCACCTGGCCCAGGAGCCGAAGCTCGACCCGGGCAAGGACGTGCTGGGCAACGTGGGCGACGGCGTGGCCGCCACCCGGGGCCTGCTGCAGCGCTACGACGAGGTCTGCGCGGCCATGGGCGAGCCGGACGCCGACTTCGACGCCCTGCTGGCCGAGCAGGCGACCCTCCAGGACGCCATCGACGCCGCCGGCGCCTGGGACCTCGACCGCACGCTCGAGATCGCCATGGACGCCCTGCGACTGCCCCCCGGCGACGCCGACGTCACGACGTTGTCGGGCGGCGAGCGGCGCCGGGTGGCGCTGTGCCGGCTCCTGCTCCAGCGGCCCGACCTGCTGCTGCTGGACGAGCCCACCAACCACCTCGACGCCGAGTCGGTGGCCTGGCTCGAGCGCTTCCTCAAGGACTACCCCGGCACCGTCGTGGCCGTCACCCACGACCGCTACTTCCTCGACAACGTGGCCGGGTGGATCCTGGAGCTCGACCGAGGCGCCGGCATCCCGTGGGAGGGCAACTACAGCTCCTGGCTGGACCAGAAGCAGGCCCGCCTGGAACGGGAGGAGAAGTCGGACTCGGCGCGCCGCCGCACCCTCCAGCGGGAGCTGGAGTGGGTGCGCATGTCACCTCGGGCCCGGCAGGCCAAGGGGAAGGCCCGCCTCTCCGCCTACGAGAGCCTCCTGGCCGAGGCACAGGCATCGGAGGGTCGGGCCGACAAGCTCGAGATCTCGATCCCGCCCGGGCCCCGCCTGGGCGATGTCGTGGTCGAGGCCGAGGGCCTGGTGAAGGGCTACGGCGACCGCCTGCTGATCGACGGCCTCACCTTCAGCCTCCCCCCGGGCGGGATCGTGGGCGTGGTCGGCGCCAACGGCGCCGGCAAGACCACCCTGTTCCGCATGGTCGCAGGCGACGAGAAGCCCGACGACGGCGACCTGAGGATCGGATCCACCGTGGTGCTGGCTCACGTCGACCAGAACCGCGAGACCCTCGGTGCCGACAAGACGGTCTACGAGGAGATCACCGGCGGGGTCGACCACCTGGTCGTGGGTGGGCGGGAGATGCACGGCCGGGCGTGGGTCGCCGGCTTCGGGTTCAAGGGCTCGGACCAGCAGAAGCGGGTGGGGGACCTGTCGGGCGGTGAGCGCAACCGGCTCCTGCTGGCCAAGGTGCTCACCACCGGCGGCAACGTCCTCCTCCTCGACGAGCCCACCAACGACCTCGACGTCGACACCCTTCGCGCCCTCGAGGACGGCCTGCTGTCCTTCGCCGGGTGCGCCGTCGTCATCAGCCACGACCGCTGGTTCCTCGACCGGGTCGCCACCCACGTGCTGGCCTTCGAGGGCGACTCGGAGGTGCGCTGGTTCGAGGGTTCCTACACCGACTACGAGGCCGACCGGCACAAGCGCCTGGGCGCCGAGGCCGACCGCCCGCACCGCATCAGGTACAAACCGCTCCAGCGGGCCTGAGGCCCGGCGCCAGCGATCCCGGTGACGACCACGGCCGTGTCGGTGCGGGCCGTTCGGCGCGTGGTGGTCGTGGTGTGCGTCGCGGGCGTCGCAGGGATGATCGTGGCGTCGGTCAACGACAACAGCGGGGCCGCCCTCACGTTCGGCCTCGTCACGACGGCCTCGGTGGTGTGCCTCGTGGTGGCCACCGCCGTCACCCGTCCTGCGGGGCTGGCGGGGCCCGGCGGGCCGGGGTCAGGCGCCCCGGATGCGGTGCCGGGCGCCGCGCCGGTGGACGACGACGTGGCCGCCCGGGTCGAGGATCTGGTCGGCCTCCTGGTGGCGTCGGGCGCCGACGAGCGGACGGTGCGCTCCCTCGTACGAGAGGCGGTGCGCCTCGGGCGGAGCAGCTCCTGAGGGCGCGTCCGACGCCGATCCGAGGCGATGAGGACGCCGGGGGCAGGTGCACGGCGGACGCACCCACACCCCGGCGTCGGCACAAACCTTCACACCTTCTCGGGCGCGAGTCAATCCCACGAGGCCGCCAAAGTGGTCAGGGTCGTCCCGCCGCGTCCCCTACGCTCTCCCAGCGCGAGCGTGGAAACGCTCAAAGCGACCATGAGGTCTGCCGATATGAACGCATGGCGAACACGACTGTGATGAAGAGCCGGGCCGTCGACCGCCCCGTCGAGCCCGGAAACTCGGCCATGTGCGCCCACTGCGGCGCCCCCGTGAAGTTCGTCGCCCGGGCGCAACTGCGCCAGGTGATCGCGAACGTCTACGTGGACGGTGTCTGGGACCGGGTGGAGCACTTCCACGCCGACTGCTACGCGGAAGCCGGCCAGCCCTACGGGCCGACGAGCTAGCGCACGGCCGGTCGCACCGGCAGCGGTAGCGTTGGGCGCAGTGCCCACCCGCGTCACCCGCTCGTTCACCTTCGAAGCCGCCCACTACCTGCCCTGGCACCCCGGGCAGTGCCGCAACCTCCACGGCCACAGCTACCGGTTGGAGGTGGCGGTCGAGGGCCCGCTCGACGCCAACGGCGTGGTCGTGGACTTCGCCGACGTGAAGGCCGTCGTCGATCGCGAGGTCGTCGCCCGCTACGACCACACCCTCCTCAACGACCTCCTCGAGAACCCGACGGCCGAGCTGGTTGCCGCCGATGCCTGGAAACGACTGGAAGCGGCTGGCCTGCCGCCGGCCTGGGTCCGGCTGTGGGAGACGCCGACCTCCTCGGTGGAGATCGTCCCGTAGGTGCGGGCCACCGTCGTCGTCCTGTCCGGCGGACTCGACTCCACGGTGTGCATGGCGGTGGCGCGCCGTGACGGGGCCGACGACCTCCTGGCCGTCACCTTCGACTACGGCCAGCGCCACCGCATCGAGCTGGACCGGGCCGCCGCCGTTGCCGCCGCCTTCGGCGCCGAGCACCTGGTGACGGCCATCGACATGCGCGGCTGGGGTGGTTCGGCCCTCACCGACGTCGCCATCGACGTCCCGTCCCCCTCGGCCGGGCCCGGAGGGGGCGGGGCCGGCGGCATCCCGGTCACCTACGTGCCGGCACGGAACCTGATCTTCCTCGCCCTGGCCGCGGGCATCGCCGAGGCGCGGGACGCCGGCGCTGTCTACCTGGGCGTGAACGCCCTGGACTACAGCGGGTACCCCGACTGCCGGCCGGAGTTCGTCGACTCGTTCCGGACCACGGCCGCCCTCGCCCTCAAACGGGGCGTCGAGGGCGATCCGCTCGACGTCCGGACGCCACTGATCGACGCCACCAAGGCCGACATCGTGCGCCTCGGTCGGGAGTTGGGAGCCCCCCTCGACCTCACGTGGTCGTGCTATCGGGGCGGACCTCGGCCGTGCGCTGACTGTGACGCCTGCGCGCTGCGGGCCAAGGGGTTCGCCGAGGCCGGGGTCGCCGATCCCTCCCTCGACCCGACCGCGGCCTGATCGCATGGGAGCCGCCGCCGGCGACGGGGACTCCTCCGTCGCGCCAAACGGGGACTCCTCCGTCGCGCCTCACGGGAGCGGCGCCACGCTGGTCGTCTCCGAGGTGTTCGGGCCCACGCTGCAGGGGGAGGGCCCGTCGGCCGGGAGGTCGGCGGGCTTCGTGCGCCTGGGCCGGTGCAACCTGGCATGCACGTGGTGCGACACCAGCTACACGTGGGACTGGGACCGCCACGATCCGGCCCGGGAGCTGACCACCATGGGAGTGGACGCCGTGCTCGCCCAGCTCGACGCCATGGAGGTCGACCGCCTCGTGGTCACCGGGGGCGAGCCGTTGCTCCAGCAGCGCCACCTCCCACCGCTGCTCGAAGGGGCCAAGGAGCGGGGCTGGACGATCGAGCTCGAGACCGCCGGCACCGTCGCACCGGCGGCGGCCGTCGAGCTCGTCGACCGCTTCAACGTCTCCCCCAAGCTGGCCAACTCGGGGATGGCGGTCGAGCGCCGCTACCGGCCCGACGTCCTCCGGTCGTTCCAGGCGACCGGCCGGGCCGTCTACAAGTTCGTGGCGAGCGGCCCGGCCGACCTCGTCGAGGTCGAGGCGATGGTGGCCGAGTGCGGCTTGGGCCCGGTGTGGGTGATGCCCGAGGGAACCGACGCCGGGACGGTCGTGGCCCGCATGCGGGAGCTGGCGCCCCACGTGCTGGCCCGGCGCTGGAACCTCACCCCACGGCTGCACGTGCTGCTCTGGGGCGACCAGCGGGGAACCTGAATCGGGCGTTCGCGCACGGACGCGGCGATGGCGGCGCGCGATGGTGGGGGCATGCGCAGAGCCCGCCGCTTCTTCGCCGTCGCCCTGGCGCTGGTCGCCGGCCTGGCGATCGCCGTCGTGGCCGCGTGGGCGCTCGACACCAGCCGGTCCGACGGCAAGGTGGCCCGCAACGTCTCGGTGGCCGGCCGGGACGTGAGCGGGCTGGGCCCGGCGAAGCTCGCCCTCGTCGTCGCCGAGGTGGCCCGGAACTACGGGGCACGGCCCATCCAGGTGGAGGCTCCAGACGGCGGCTTCGCGCTGGAGCCGGGTGAGATCGGGCTCACCGTCGACGAGCCCGCAACCATCGCCGCCGTCCTCGACGCCGGCCGGACCGGCGACCCGGTGACCCGGATCACCGGGTGGGTGGCATCGTTCCTGAAGGACCGCACGCCGGACGTGCGTCTTCACGTCGACCGGGCCGCCGTCTACCGGGTCGTGGCCCAGCGCGACACGGGGCGGACGCCGCCCGTTGAGCCCACGGTGAAGGCGGAGAAGAGCCACCTGGTGGCCGTCGACGGCATCCCGGGGTTGGGCATCGACCCGGCCTCGGTCCTCGACGCGCTCCCGGACGCTGCGGCCGGTGGCGTTCCGGTGCGGGTCCGTGTGCAGCGGGGCGCCGTCCCCCCGCGGTTCGACGTGGTGGATGCCGAGCGGCTGGTGGCGGCGGGCGAGGCTGCGACCGAGAAGGCGCTGGCGGTCACCGTCGACGGCGCGGCCGGGGAGGTCCCCGCGCCGAAGCTCCGTTCGTGGCTCCGCTCGGTGGCCGACGACACCGGCCTGCGCCTGGCCGTCGACACGGTACGGGCCACGAGCGACCTGGCCGCCGTCCTGCCTGATGCGGGGACGCCTGCGGTGGAGACCGGCTTCACCGTGGTCGACGGCGTCCCGCAGATCGTCCCGGGAGCGCCCGGCACGGCGTGCTGCGCGCCCGACGCCGGGGCACAGGTCGACGCCGCCGTGCAGGCCCGCCTGGCCGGCAAGGCGGCCGAGCCGGTCGCCCTGCCTTCCAGGCGGCGGGACCCGGACTTCACGGTCGAGGAGGCGACGGCCCTCGGGGTCAAGGAGGTCGTGGGCACCTTCACCACCAACCACGCGCCGAACCAGCCGCGCGTCACCAACATCCACCACATCTCCGACCTGGTGCGAGGCCAGGTCATCTTCCCCGGCAAGACCTTCTCGGTGAACGACTTCGTGGGCAAGCGCACCGAGGAGAAGGGGTTCGTGGTCGACCACGTCATCGAGGACGGCAAGTTCACCGAGTCGGTCGGGGGCGGGATCTCCCAGTTCGCCACGACCACCTTCAACGCCGCGTTCTTCGCGGGCCTGGAGTTCCCCGAGTACCAGTCCCACAGCCTGTACATCTCGCGGTACCCGTTCGGTCGGGAGGCCACGCTGTCGTATCCCCATCCCGACCTGAAGATCCGAAACCCGAGCCCGTACGGCGTGCTCATCTGGCCGACCTACACCGGCCGCTCGGTCACTGTCACGCTCTATTCCACCAAGTGGGTGGATGCCACCCAGTCGAACCAGACGCGCGAGCAACGGGGGCCGTGCACGCGGGTCCGCACCGAGCGAACCCGCCGGTTCCTGGCCGACGGGAGCGTGAAGGTGGATTCGGTGAGCGCCCTCTACCGGCCGGCCGAAGGGGTCGACTGCACGTAGGCCGCCGGCGACCGGCGGCTCGTCCGCCGCCTCGTCCTCGGTTCCCGGTAGTTCCCGGAGTGGTGCCACAGTGGCCCCATGGACGTCGCCGTCAGCGGTTCGCACGGATTCGTCGGCTCCGCTCTGGTCCCGGCCCTGACGGCGGCCGGCCACACGGTGCGGCGGCTGGTGCGGGGCACGGCCGCCGTGGGCGAGGTGGCCTGGGACCCCGACGGCGGCACCATCGACGACGCCCGCCTCGAGGGCGTGGACGCCGTCGTGCACCTCGGCGGTGTGGGCATCGGTGACAAGCGGTGGACGGCGGAGCAGAAGGAGCGCATCCGGTCGAGCCGCGTGCGGGGTACGGCGGTGCTGGCCAAGGCGCTGGCCGCCCTGCCCACCCCGCCGAGGGTGCTGGTGAGCGGCTCGGCCGTGGGCTACTACGGCGACCGTGGGGAGGCGATCCTCACCGAGGAGAGCGCCCCGGGTCACGGGTTCCTGGCCGACGTGGTCCGGGCGTGGGAGGACGCCACCGCCCCGGCCGCCCAGGCCGGCGTGCGGGTGGTGAACCTGCGCAGTGGCATCGTGCAGTCCCCTGCCGGCAGCGCGCTCAAGAAGCAACTTCCGCTGTTCAAGCTCGGACTGGGCGGGCCGCTGGGCAACGGGAAGCAGTGGGTGAGCTGGATCACGCTCGACGACGAGGTGGCCGCCATCCTCCATCTCCTCGGCGACGACTCGATCGAGGGACCGGTGAACGCGACCGCACCGGAGCCGGTGACGAGCGCCGAGCTCGCGATCGCGGTGGGCAGGGCGCTGCACCGCCCCGCCGTCCTCCCCGTGCCGAAGGCGGCCCTGCGCCTGGTCATGGGCAGCCAGATGGTCGACGAGATGCTGACCGCCAGCCAGCGGGCCGTCCCGACCAAGCTGCAGGCCGCCGGCTTCACCTTCCGCCACCCGTCCATCCAGGCGGCCATGGCGGCCCTCCTCGGGCGGTGACGGGCCGGCCCGCCGGGTGCCGGGCGGGGCGGGCCCGGCGGGGCCGGGCGGCACCGGCGAGAATGCGGTCATGAGGACGGCGGACGTGGCGGTGGTCGGCGGTGGTCCGGCCGGCGCGGCGGCCGCCATCACCCTGGCCCGGGGCGGCCGCACGGTGCTCCTGGTGGACAAGGCCACCTTCCCGCGGGACAAGTGCTGCGGCGACGGGCTCACGACAGGCGCACTCCGCCGCCTCGAACAGCTCGGCCTGCGCCCCGAGGAGGTCCCGTCGTGGTACCCGGTCGACGACGTCCACGTGCGCGGGCCGGCCGGGCGGTCGACGACGTTCCCGCTCCCCCGCCGGCAGGGACTGTTCGCGGCGGTCGCCCGGAGGACCGATCTCGACAGCGCCCTGCTCGACGTGGCCCGCCGGGCCGGCGTGGAGGTCCACGACGGGTGCCGGCTGCGCGGCGTCCGGCTCACCCCCGCCGGGGACGCCTTGATCCTGGAGGCCGAGGGCGTCGGCCCGGTCAAGGCCCGCTACGCAGTCGGTGCGGACGGCGTGTGGTCGCCCCTGCGCAAGGCGCTCGGCGCCACCCACGAGCCCGGGTACCTCGGGGAGTGGCACGCCTTCCGCCAGTACTTCACCGGTGTCGACGAGCAGGCGGCCACCCAGCTGTGGGTGTGGTTCGAGGCCGATCTGCTCCCCGGGTACGCGTGGTCTTTCCCCTTGGGGAACGGCCGGGCCAACGTCGGCTTCGGCGTCCTGCGCCGGCCGGGCATCACCACCCAGCGCATGAAGCAGCAGTGGACCGACCTCCTCGAACGGCCACACATCCGGGAGGCTCTCGGCCCCCACGCCAGGCCCGAGGCGCCGCACAAGGCGTGGCCCATCCCGGCTCGCGTCGAGCACACGGCGCTGTGGGCGGCCGGCGGGCGGGCCCTGTTCGTCGGCGACGCAGCGCGGGCCACCGACCCCATGACGGGCGAGGGCATCGGACAGGCCCTGGAAACCGGGATCCTGGCCGCGGAGGCGATGCTCGGGGCCGGCGCCCTGCGGCCGGCGGCGGCGGCGGCGGCCTACGACGCGGCGGTGGCCCGGGGCCTGGCCGTCGACAACCGCCTGGCCGGCTTCCTGTCCCGGGTCGGCATCGCCCACCGCAAGGGTCTCCGCCTCACGCTCAGGGTCGCCGGCGCCAACGACTGGACCCGGCGCAACTTCGCCCGCTGGCTGTTCGAGGACTATCCCCGAGCCGTCGTCGCCACCCCCCGCCGCTGGCGACCGGGGATCTTCACGGGCCCCGGCGCCTATCGCCCCACGCGTTCGCTCCCGAGGGACGAACGCGGGGGACGGGGGACGGCGGCGATGGCGACGACGGGGGGTGCAGCCTCGGGCGCCGACTCCCGGCTCCCGAGGAACGGCGCCCCGAGCGGGTCCACCCGCCCGTCGGCCCCGGCCAGCCAGTAGCCCCACACGCCCGTCATCGCCGCCACGCCCACGAGCGGTGTGGCGGCCAGCCGGCCGGCGACCGAGCCCTTGAAGTGGGCGTCGCCGAAGGCGAAGACACCGCCGTCGGCCGACACCAGCCAGTAGCCGCGCCCCGACGCGGTGCCGGCGGCGCCGACGACGGGCGAGGCAGGCGGTGCGGCGGCGGTCGACCCGAGGAAGTCGGCGTCGCCGAAGGCGAAGACACCGCCGTCGGCGCCGATCAGCCGGTAGCCGCGGCCCGACGGCGTGGGCACGAGGGCGACGACTGGCTTCACCGGCGGGCTGGTGAGGGCTCCGAGAAAGGGGGCGTCGCCGAAGGCATAGACGCCACCGTCGGCCGATGCCAGCCAGTAGCCCTGCCCCGAAGGCGTCGCCGCCATGCCCACGATCGGGGACCGGGCCGTGGCGGCGCCCGCCAGCGAGCCGGCGAACACGGCGTCGCCGAAGGCGTACACGCCACCGTCCTCGGTGACCAGCCAGTAGCCGCCCGCCGTCGGCGTCGGCGCGATGGCGACGACCGGGCTCCGGAGCGCGAGCCCGGCGGCCGAGCCGTGCAAGCGGGCGTCGCCGTAGGCGACGACGCCGCCGGCCGCGTCCGCCAGCCAGTAGCCACGCGTGCCGGCTGGAGGCCGCTTGTCGAGGACCCACAGGCCGCTGGCACGGTCGGACACCACGATGTGGTCCGGGGTATGGTCGACGCCGACGACCCGGGGCGGAGCTGCGGGGAGCTCGCCGTCCCCCCGCACCGGTGAGGGCGGGACGAAGGAGGCGACCTCCACCGGTGGCCCGGACGACAGGTTGAGGACGCGGAGCCCGTCCGACCCCCAGGCCGCATAGACGCGGCTGCCGTCGACGACCGTGCGCTCCACGGCGAACGAGGCGGCAGGATCGGAGGGGGTCGTGCCGGCGGCAGACGGGGTCCGGTAGATCTCGACCTGGCGCGGGGCGTCCGGGTCGCTCACGTCGAGGACCCGCAGCCCGGACCACTGGGCCGGAAGCTCCACCACCTCCCCGCTCACGCCCGTCGTCGACGCGCCGCACGGCGTGGACGGGTCGGTGGGCGGCGGGCACAGCGCCGCGCGCAAGGCGTCGCCGTCGGGCTTGCGCAGGAGGACGGTGGGGATGGACCCATCCGGCTCCGACGAGTCCGCTTCCGCGCCCGCACCACCCGCCGGCCGCTCGCCGGCGTCCGCGGCGACGGCCGCCTCCACCCCGGACGGGGCGGCCGCGTCCGCATCGGCCGCGTCGGCGGCGTCGGCGGCGTCGGCGGCGTCGGTCGCGTCGGTCGCGTCGGCGAGGAAGGTGCCGGCCACGACCAGGCCGAGGGCGCCCGCATGGCGGGCACGGGCCAGGCGCCCGGCCGATGTGCAGCCCTGGCGGGACAGCCCGTGCTGCGTCGGGGCGAGGGCCCCGTCGACCACGGCGATCCGACCGCCGGGATCGGCGATGTACGGATCGGCCGGGATGACCGTGCCGTCGACGTCCTGGCGGGCCGGGCACCCGCGTCCGACGTACGCCAGGGTGCCGGCCGTCGGACCGGCGCCGTCCGACCCCTCCGACGGTGGCCGGGCGCACCCCGGCCGGTCGCCGGCGACCCCGGACGGCGACTCCAGCCGCAGAGCCCACGCCGACGACCACCAGGCATCCTCCGGCGCCACCGCCAGGCGGCGGTCCCCGGTCTCGACGGCCGCCGGGTAGGCGGCGCCCGCACCGAGCGCGAGACCCTCGGCGGGACCGGATGCCGGCCCGAGGCTGGAGCTGGTGATGTCGACCAGCGATCCCAGCCGGTCGGCGGGGGGCTCGGGCGGCGGCGCCAGCCGGACAGGCGAGCACCCGTCGTCGACCGCCGTGTCGTCGTGCCGGGTCCGGAGGGCGGCGAAGCCGAGGGCCACCGGCGCCACGGGGTGGGAGAGGTCGACGGCGAAGGCCTCGTCGTCGCCCCCCGCCGCCGCCGGCGCGCGCGACAGCGACACGATGCGGCCGTCCTCCAGCTGCTGGAGGTCGACCGTGCGATCGGTGCGCCCGCACGAGCCGCGCAGGACAGCGGCGCAGGCACCCGCGCCGGTCGGGTCGGCCAGGCGCCGCGGATGGCTCACCCGCCCGAGGAACCGTGGCGCGGCGGCGTCCGTGACGTCGTAGAAGACCACGCTCGTCCCACCGTCGCCCGGCGTGCACGGCCCGACGACGGCGGCGGCGATGTCCCCGGTGAAGGCCGGCGAGCGGACGGAGAGCCCGTCGACGTCCTCAACCCGCTGCTGCGGGCCGAAGGCGACCGTGGCGGCCAGCACCGGATCGGCCGGGTCGCGGAGGTCCACCACCGACAGCGTCCCGGCGCAGGTCGTCTGGGGCGCCGGGCCGGCGCCGGGCACGGCCACCGCCGGCACGACCGGCCGGGGCGCCTCGTCACCGCCTGCCACCACCGCTGTCCGGCCGACGACGGCCACGTCGCCGTTGCCGCCGCGGCCGCCCAGGTCGGTGTGCCCGACGACGGTCAGGTCCTGTTCCTCGGTGGCCGCGGCGGCGGTCGCGGCCGCCGGCACGGCGGCGGCCACGACGGCGGGCACGGCGGCCAGGGCGTCGGCGAGCCAGGCGTCGAGGCGGGGCTTCGGGTCCACGGCTCCGCCACCGCGGGGGTGCACCTCGAAGTGCACGTGCGGCGAGGTCCCCCTGGCATTGCCGGAATCACCCACGTAGCCGATGACGTCCCCGGCCTTCACCGCCTGTCCCGTGACCTGGCCGACCTCGTACCGGCTCAGGTGGGCCAGGTAGTAGTAGGTACCGTCCCGCTCCGTCACGTAGGCCGACAGACCGCCGACAGGGTTGAAGCTCTGCTTGAGGGTTCCGTTGGCGGGTGCACGGGCCGGCGTCCCGTAGGCGGCGAAGATGTCGGTGCCCTCGTGCAAGTGGAGGACGGGCACGAAGCGGGGGTACCACCAGTCGTCCGTGAAGGTCGCCCGCCCGCCGACAGGGAAGCGACCGAACCCGGCCTGCACCGCCTGCTGCTCCGTGAACCCCATGGCGACGAGGGGGGACAAGGCAGCCAGGAGCCTGGCCGTGCCGTTCGGGGCGGACCGCCGGACCGAGTCGATCTTCGCCTGGAGGTCGGGTGGGATGACCGGCGTCGCGCCTGGTGGCGGCACCGCTCCATCGCCCCCGACGGCGGGTGGCGCCGTTGCCGGGGGCGCGGTCGGGGGCAGCGTGGGCGTGGTCCCGGTCGACGGGGGTGGACTCGTCGTGGTCGTGACGGGCGCCTCTTCGAACGCCGGCGGGGCCGTCGTGGCCGTCGCGGGCGGTGCCGTGGTCTCCGGCGGAACGGTCGTCTCGGGCGGAGCTGTGGTCGAGGTCGAGGTTGACGTCGAGGTCGACGTCGAGGTCGTGTCGTCGGGCAGCTGGGCGCCGGCGTGACCGGCGCCGGCGACGGCGACGCACGCAGCCAGGACGGCCACCGCGCCGGCACGCACGCCCGCCCGCGCGCCGAGGGCCCCACGGCCGTGGGCACGGTCCCTGGGCGAGCTACGGCGGGCGCGCCGTTCGGCAATCGTCATCTGATCGTCGGCCTCCGTGTTCCGCCGTTCCGACGGGCCGGCCCCCAGAGGCAGCCCCGAACCGGGCGATCGCACCCCGGAGCCGTCCACGATAGCGCCCGTGGGGAGGTTCCGATCCCGCCAGGGGGTTGGCGGCGCTCGTCCTACGCTCGGGCCGTGAGCGACCTCGGATTCGACGGCAAGGTGGCGGTCATCACGGGCGCGGGCGGCGGCCTCGGGCGCGAGCACGCGCTCCTGCTGGCGGCACGCGGGGCCCGTGTGGTCGTGAACGACGTGGGCGTCTCGGTGCGGGGCGACGGCGCCGACGAGGCGCCGGCGGCCCGGACGGCCCGGGAGATCGAGGACCTGGGCGGGGTGGCCGTCGCCGACACGTCGAGCGTGGCCACACCGGAGGGCGGCGCGGCCATCGTCGCCACCGCCCTGGAGGCGTTCGGGCGGATCGACATCGTGGTCAACAACGCGGGGATCCTGCGGGACAAGTCCTTCCACAAGATGACGCCCGACCTGCTCGAGCCCGTCCTCGGCGTCCACCTCGAGGGCGCCTTCTGGGTCACGCGCCCGGCCTGGGTGCACATGCGCGAGCAGGGGTACGGCCGGGTCGTCTCGACCACGTCGACCTCCGGCATCCTCGGCAACTTCGGGCAGTCGAACTACGGGGCGGCCAAGACCGGCCTCATCGGGCTCACCCGGGTGCTGGCCATCGAGGGCGCCCGCCACAACATCCGGGTGAACGCCATCGCCCCGCTGGCCCGGACCCGCATGACCGAGGAGATGCTCGGCGCCCTCGACGACCGGCTCGACCCCAGGTTGGTGTCACCGGTGGTGGGGTGGCTGTGTCACGAGGACTGCCCGGTGTCGGGGGAGGTCTTCGAGGTCGGCGGCGGCCGGGTCTCGCGACTCTTCACCGGCCTCACGCGGGGCTACTTCGATCCGGATCTCACGATGGAGGCGGTGCGCGACAACTTCGACACCATCCGGGCCGAGGACGGCTACACCACGCCCGGCACCCTCATGGAGGAGCTGGCCGAGCTGTTCAGCCGGTTCTCGTAGGCCACCGCCGCGTCCGGCTCCCCGTCCCGCACCCTCCGGCGGCCGCTTCTCTTCCACGTCGGCGACACCCAGTGTCGTGTTGCGGACGAAGAACGGCGCTGGCCTGGCGCTCGCCGTCGTCGCCTCAGGCACTCCGGCGCAGGGGCCATGGCCCGGCCCAGGTGGCGGCGCGGTCGTCGACCAGTCCCCCGACCACCACCCGGTCGCCGGCCACGACCACGGAGGTGGCGACCGAGTACCGGTCGGCGACGAAGGGCTTGCCCAGCTCGACGCGGTCCCACGTGGCGCCCGAGTCGCCCGAGTGCCACATGGCCACGGTGTACGCCCCGAGACGGGAGTCCGTCCCGACGGCGATCACCTCCGGGCCCGCGCCGCTCAGCGCGCTCACGATCTGGGCGTCGTCGCCGGCCAGCACGGGGGCTTCCACCCGCGCCCACGCCAGCCCGTCGGGCGACGTCCACACGGCGGCGTCGGCCAGGTCGCCGGTGGACACCCCTCCGGCTGCGACGAACCCCGCCGCCGTGGCTGCGCAGTCGACGATGTTCTGATCGCCCGGACCGCCGAACGACGGCGCCGTCACCTGCTGCCAGGCCCGCCCGTCGGCCGAGAACCACAGGGCGGCGTCACGGTCGTCGCCGTTGCGGACGGACCCGGCCACGAGGAACCCGCGCCCTCCCGCGCACACCGTGTTGACGATCTCGTCACCGGGCCCGGTGAGGCCGGGAACGTTCTCCACCACGGACAGGCGCCCGCTGCCGACCTTGGTGAAGATGGCGCCGTCGACGTTGCCGGCGCCGCCGGAGCCGACGAACGCGTTGCCGGCCACCACCATCCGGTCGTCGCGGGTCGCCACCCCCTCGAAGTAGCGGCTGCCACCCTCGTCGGGGTCGTCGCCCGGGAGCGAGACCACGTCCTCCTGGCGCCACGCGCCCTTGTCGAGGACGTACGTGGCGAAGGCGTGCCGGCCGCCGGCCGTGCGAGGCGGCGCCAGGCCGCCCACCCCCACCACCCGACCGTCCGGGTCGACGCCGACGTCGGAGACGATCACCCGGCGCACGGGCCCGCCGCGGGCAGCCGTCCACGCCAACCCGTCCTCGGACGCCAGCACGGTGACCTCGTTGCGCTCGGTCCCGAGAGCCCGGGCGGACCGGGTCACGTCGACGGCGGCCGCGACCTGGTGCCCCGCCGCCGCCACCTCGACGCCGGACGGGTCGGGACGGGGTGCGGGAAAGCCCTTTGCCGTCGCCGTCACCTCGGTGTACCGGCCCGCTCGCAGGAGCACGACCCGCGGTGCCCCGTCGAACGCCGACGCGGCCACGACGTCGTCGCCGCTCGCCGCCAGGAGGTCGAGGTCGAAGTTGTCGGCGGCCGCCGCCTCGCCCGGGAGCGGGATCTCCTGCCAGGTCGTCCCCTCGCCCGAACCCCACAGGCGGTTGACGGCATCCCCGCCGCCGGTGGCCACCAATCCCCTCGTCACCCTCCGGACGGTGGTGACCTCGGTGCCGGAGGTGTCGCTCGCCTGACCCAGCTGCTGGAACGTGGCGCCGCCGGGCGCCCAGACCTGCCCGTCCGGCGACAGCCAGGCGGCGGGCGTGCTCCGCCGGCCGTCGCTCGTCGAGCCGACGGCGAGAAGGCCGCCGTCCAACGCCACGACGTCGTTCACCGACTGGGCCCCGGGCCCGGTGAAGTCGGCGGCCGAGGCGGCGGCCCGCCAGGCCGTGCCGTCGGGTGAGAACCACACGGCGGCGTCGACGTCGTCGCCCTTGCGCACGCCGCCGACGGCGACGAAGCCCGCGGGTACGGCGACGAGGGCGTTGACGAAGGCCTGACCCGACGCCGCGAACACGGCCTCGGCGTCGGGAAGGCGCTCCCACGTGACGCCCGTGGACGACCGCCACACCGCCAGCCCGTCCTCGCCCCCCTCCCGGCTGCGCCGGCCCACGGCCACCAGACCGGCGGGACGGGCGGCGACGCCGTCCATCGAGACCTGGCTCCCGCCGGCCAGGGCGTCGCCGCCGCCCGCTCGGGAGAACCGCCCGTTCTCCTCCACCCACGCCGCCGCCCGCCCTTCGGTGCCGACGAGCTCGCGACCGACGACTACCAGGGCGCCGTCGGCTCGGCGGGTGGCGCCGTATCCCTCCGTGCGGACGCCACCGACGGGTGTGGCCTTCCAGGTCAGGGCGTCGTCCGACCGCCACACGGTCGCCCGGGGAACCCCGCCGGCGTCGAAGGCGGTACCGGCCACGACCCATCCGGCCCCCGCGCCGGGCGCCAGCACGGCTTTGAGGGTGCCGGACGGCTCGGCGTCGTTGAGCGCCTCGCTGGTCGACCGGGCCCAGCCGTCGAGCGTCCGCGCCGGCGCCGCGCCACTGCCTCCCCCAGCGCCGCGACCTTCGCCGGTGGTGGTCGTGCGGGCCGACGCCGAGTCGCCGTCGGTCCCGGAGTCGGTGCAGGCCGCGACCATGGCCACGGCGGCGAGGGCGGCGGCGAGACGGGCGGCCCGGCGGGGCACCATGGGCACCGGAGCCTACGGGAGGGGCTGGGCGTGGACGACGGCGGCCGCGCCGGGGTCGGCGCGGCGGGCCTCCATGGCCGCCCACCACACGAGAGGCCCCTGCAGCGGCAGCCGCAGCCAGGCGACGACCGGTGACGCCAGCAGCCCGGTGGCCCCGGGTGCACCCCCGTCGAGCGCCATCTGCACGTTGGCCGGGAAGACGGCCACGAGGAGGGCGGCGCAGAGCAAGCCTCCAGCCCGGCGGGTGCGGGAGGCGGCCAGCAACGCCGCTCCCACCAGCTCGGCCACACCGCTGGCGTAGACGTAGAAGCGGGCGTGCCCCAGTGGCCGGGGGACGATGCGCTCGTAGAACTCCGGCGCCACCAGGTGGTAGACGCCGGACCCGGCCATCAGGATGGCGAGCGCCAGTCGGGACGGGATGGGCGCGCCCGGAGGACGCGGCGAACGCAGCGGTCGGTCCTCAGCGGCGCAGGCCGGCGAGGCCGGCGAGGAAGGGGTTGGTGCGGCGCTCGGCGCCGACGGTGGTGGTGGACCCGTGCCCCGGCAGGACGCGCACGTCATCGGCCAGCGGGAGGATCTTGTCGGACATCGACGCCAGCAGCTGCTCGTGCGACCCGCCCGGCAGGTCGGTGCGGCCGACTGACCCACGGAAGAGGTGGTCACCGCTGAAGAGGATGGGCGATTCGCCGTCGACCTCAAGGAAGAAGCACGTCGATCCCTGCGTGTGGCCCGGGGTGTGCATGGCCGTGAACGTCATGCCCGCTCCCCGCACCTTGTCCCCGTCGTCGACGTGCTGGACGACCTCCGGGGGCCGCAGGTCCAGGCCCTCGCGAGCCAGCAGGGGGCCGAGGGCCTCGCTGGTGCCGACGGGATCGAGGAGCATGTGGCGGTCGGCGTCGTGCAGGTGCACCGGGACGGTGCCCTCCGTGCCGGCGACGACGGTCGAGATCCCGCCCACGTGGTCGACGTGGCCGTGGGTGGCGAACAGGGCGACCAGGCGGAGCCCCGACGCGGCCAGCCGCCCGAGAATGGCCGCGGGCTCGGGGGGCGCGTCGACGAGCACGCACTCGCCGCCCGGCCCGTCGGGCGCCACGATCCAGGCATTGGTCTGCGCCAGCCACAGTGGAAGGCCTTCGACGAGCATCGGTTCGAGGCTAGGCGGCCGGGGGCATGCGCCGGGCCGCGCAGTGGGCGCGCTAGGTTGACGACAGCAGTTCTCACGCGTTCATCCGATCGCCCCTTGAGGACACGGGAGCGGTACACGGCGGCGAACGGTCGCCGTGCGGGAGCGCGACCGCACCACCCGTCTCGGCGGGGGCCCGGCCGGACTTCACGGCCACCGGGCTCAGACGTCGACCGAGGTCCACAGGAGCTTTCCACCATGCCCATTGCCAGCCTGCTCATGACGTTGGCCGCAACCGCCGCCGGCGTGGCACAGTCGCCCGCCGCCGGGGCGGTGTCGAGTCCGGGCGCGGGCGCCGCCTGCGGCCCCGTCGAGAACGCCAGCGCCGTGTGCCTGGCCGTGTTCAACGCCACGGGCAACTCGGCGGCCGCCCACGTGGCCCAGACGGTGCTCGTCCTGCCCTTCAAGATCGGGCTCATCCTGCTCGGGGCGTTCGTGGCGCAACGACTCGTCCGCCGCACCATCCGGCGCCTTGTCCGGGCCATGAGCGGCGAGCGCTCCCATGCGACCGCCTCGGGGCAACCGGGCGACGTCGGGCCCGTCCGGGAGCACGCGCCGCGCCTCCTGTTCGACGCCAACCATGCGCCGAGCGTGCGCAGGGCCCAGCGGTCGGAGACGATCGGCGCCCTGTTGCGCAGCGTCAGCGCCGTCGCCATCTGGTCGGTCGCGATCCTCATGGCCATGGCCGAGCTCGGTCTCAACCTCGGGCCCCTCATCGCCGGTGCCGGCATCGTCGGGATCGCCCTCGGCTTCGGCGCACAGAACCTGGTGCGCGACTTCGTGTCCGGGGTGTTCATGCTGGCCGAGGACCAGTACGGCGTCGGGGACGTGATCGACGCGGGGCCGGCGACCGGCAAGGTCGAGGGCGTGAGCCTGCGCACCACCCGCCTGCGCGACGTCAACGGAACCGTGTGGCACATGCCCAACGGCGAGATCACCCGCGTCGGGAACAAATCGCAGCAGTGGGCCAGAGCCGTCCTCGACGTCGACGTGGCCTACGACACGGACATCCCCCGAGCCACGCAGGTCATCAAGGCCACCGCCGACCGGATCTGGCACGACCAGGGCGGCGACGGCCTCATGCTCGAGGAGCCGGAGGTCTGGGGCGTCGAGAACCTCGGCGCCGACGGCATCGCCATACGCCTGGTCGTGAAGACGGCTCCGAACGAGCAGCTCACGGTGGCCCGGCAGCTGCGGGCCCACATCAAGCAGGCGTTCGACGAAGCGGGCATCGAGATTCCGTTCCCGCAGCGCACCGTCTGGCACCGGATGGAGGATGGCGCGACCACCCTCGTCCCCGTCGGCAAGGCCGGCGGCGGCGGGGACTAACTTCCGGCGCCCCGGTACCGTGAAGCGGTGCCACCGTTGCAGTTGCCCGGCCTGGAGCTGGCGTGCGTCGGGGACGACGACTGGCACGCCAGCAGCCGCGTCGGGCCAAACGAGTGGGCCCTGGCCACCGGGTCGCCGCCCGTGCGCAGGGCGCTGCTGGCCGCGGCCGCCCGGCCCGGGGCACCATCGGGGGTCGTGGCCGCCGCCGTCGACGGTGACGAATCCGCGGCCCTGTTCCGCATAGAGCTGGACGTGTGCGGCGCGTGGGTCACCACCGCGTCGAGCGGCGGGCTGCGCCCCGTCGCCGTCCGCCGGGCCGGATGGGTCGATCTCCGCGGCCACGGGCGCGGGGTGGTGGCCGACGACCGCATCGGACTCGGGCCGGGTGACGCCCTCGTGGTCACCGAGGCGCCGGCGGACGACGACGTCCTCCTCGACTCGCTGCTGCACGTGGCCGGAACGCCGGCCGGGGACGTGGCGGCCGGCGCGTGCCTTTCCCGGGTCGTCGTCCTCGTGGTTCCGACGATCTCGGGCGAGGAGGGCATCGAGCGGATCGAGGCGGCGACGGGCCTGGCCCGCGACCACCTCTCGCTGCCGGGCTACCCCCTGGGTGACCAGCAGCCGGACCTGTGGCACCACCCTCCGGCCCCGCCCCGCGAGGCCCGCCTCCGGCTGCGGGCCGACACGGCGGAGATCGCCGCCGTGCGCCGGCTGCTGCGACGGCTGCTGTCGAGCTGGCGCCTGGACGCCTTGGTCGAGGACGGCGACGTCGAGCTGCTCGCCACGGAGACGGCCACCAATGCCGTGCGCCACGCCGGCACGGACGCCACCGTCGTGGTCCGCTACCTGGGTGACCGGATCCGCGTCGAGGTCGGTGACGGGTCGCGCGTCCTCCCGCGCATCCGCGAGCCCGACGCCGACGCGCCCGGGGGGCGGGGACTGCCGATGGTCGAGGCGCTGTCGTCCGGCTGGGGCGTGATCGAGACGGTGCAGGGCAAGCGGGTGTGGTTCGAGGTCGCCACCAAGCCACTCCCGGTGGGCTGAGCCTCCCGGGATCGCGCCTCACGGGCCGGAAGCCGTTCCCCGCCCGCGCCGCCCCACGGACGGACGGCGCTCCTTGCGCCACACGAACCGCAGGCCCGACCAGTTGTCGTCGAGGGCGGCCACCTTGGTGTCGACCAGCCCGGTGGGGAGGAGTTCGTCTCGCAGCGACTGCTCGGTGACGTCGCTCACATGGCCGCCCGCCTTGCGCGGCCACGCGAGCCACAGGGATGAGTCGGCACCGAGGGCGCCGACCAGGCGGGCCGACGACCGCCGCAGCTCCTGTCGTGAGGACACGAAGGCGATGATGACGTCGGGCGCCCGGCGCAGGTCGCGGCGGATCTCGACGCCGGGATCGAGGTCAGGGATCGCCCACCCCGGCGGTGCGCCGAGCAGCGTGACGGTGTGGCCGGCCTTCACGCCGAGCTTCCTGGCCATCGGCGTTCCCGAGTACCCGGCCGGCCGGTCGGTAGCGTCGGAATGCTCGTATCTCGGCACCTCGTCCCCTACTCCCAAGAGCAGAATATGCTGACGAAGGGGACTGCGATGGACAAGACGGAAGCAACGGGTGCGACCGGGGTGGTCTCCTGATGACGTGCCTCGACTTCGAGCTCAAGGTCGGCGTCCCCTCCGGCCGCACCGTCCCGCTGTCGGTGCTCGGCTCCCCGGCCGGCGAGGGTCGCGTCGACATGACCTTCCCGTACGACAGCCTGGCCCTGGAGAACCGCCTCCAGTCGCTGCAGCTGGCGCTTCTGGCATCCGGACCCACCCGCCGCCGGTTGACCCCCGAGTACGAGCAGGCGGTGCAGTCGTTCGGGTCCGAGATGTTCGACGCGCTGTTCACCGGCGACGTCCGGTCGCTGTTCGACCGCAGCCGCCAGGAGGCGGTCCGCCGGGGGGCTGACCTGCGCATCCAGCTGCGGTTCGACTCGGCGGACATGGCCGCCCTGCCGTGGGAGTTCCTCTACGACGCCCGGCGGGGCGAGTACCTGTGCTTGTCCACCACGACGCCGGTGGTGCGCTACGTCGAGCTGGCCGAGCCGCAGGAGCCTCTCGCCGTGGCACCGCCGCTCCGCCTCCTGGCCATGGCCGCCAGTCCGTCGGACCTCCCCGCCCTCGACGTGCAGCAGGAGCGGGCCCGCATGGAGACCGCTCTCGGCCGGCTCGACGGCCGCTTCGAGCTGCACTGGGTCGAGGGGCAGACGTGGCGCGACCTCCAGGGCGCCCTGCGCGCCGGGCCCTGGCACGCGTTCCACTTCGTGGGCCACGGCGGCTTCGACGCCAACCTCGGGGAGGGTGTCATAGCCCTCACCGCCGACGGCGGCGGCACCCATCGGCTGTGCGCAACCGACCTGGGCCGGTTGCTGGGCGACCACCACCCGCTGCGTTTGGCGGTGCTCAACGCGTGTGACGGCGCGCGTGCGGACCGCATGGACGTGTTCTCCAGCACGGCCGCCGTCCTCGTGCGGCGGGGCACGCCGGCCGTGGTGGCCATGCAGTACGAGATCACCGACAGGGCGGCGGTGGAGCTGTCACGGGCGTTCTACGGGGCCCTGGCCGCCGGGCTGCCGGTCGACGAAGCCCTCGGCGAGGCTCGCAAGTCGGTGGCGCTGGCCGTGCCCGGCACCCTCGAGTGGGGCACACCCGTGCTCTACCTCCGGGCACCGGAAGGCCGCATCTTCGACCTCGACACCACCGACACCGTCCCGCTGCGAGGCTCTCGGGCGCCGGCTCCCGTTGCCGGCCCGGCGGCGCCGCTCACGACCGGGCTTCCGGTCGTCGCGAAGGCGGAGCCGGCCGGTGGCGCCGCCGAGCCCACCGCCAGGCCCCAAGCGACCGCCCGCCCGCCCGGGCCTGCGAGCAAGCAGCGGAAGCTGCTCCTCGCCGGCGCGGCGGCGGCGGGTGCGCTCCTCGTCGTGGTGGTCATCTCGCTGCTCAGCCGGCCCGACAAGGCGACCGGCGGCGGCACGTTCGAGCTGGCCGTCGAACGCGAGGGCGGCTACGTCACCCACGCCGTGAGCGTCCCGAAGGACACCATCCTTCTCGTGGAGGTCAACCCGTCCGACGACCTCGACCCCGACGTGGGTGCCGGCACGGACGTCGCCACTGGTCGCGATCTGGCGCTGTACCTGAAAGACGCCAACTACGACCGGGCCCGCTTCCGCGGGCTCCTGGCGGACTACGGCTACGACCCCGCCGGCAAGGTCCTCGTGGCCCGCACGGACGAACGGGCGAGCGGCGAGCGGGAGCGGCTCCTCGTCACGGCACCGCACGGAGGGCACTTCGACATCGTCGTGGCCGGCGCGGACGACTCCGCCGGGTCGTTCGAGCTGGAGGTGACCGCTGTTCGGTTCCCCGCCGACGGCGACGGCACGGTGTACGTCGACGACCTCGTGGACGACGCACGGGTGCGCCGCTTCATCAGCCAGGATTCGCGTACCGATCTGGCCGAGACCGGTTCCATCCAGCGGGGCTTCGACCCCAACGCCGGCGACGAGGGCGACGCTGACGGCGGCGCCGGCGACGAGGGCGACGTCACGGAGCCGCTCTCGGTCCACGTCTCGGTACCGGCAGCCGGCGGATGGACCGACGCCGGGGTCGACGTGGCCGACGGGTACGAGCTCACCTTCTCCGCCTCGGGCGAGGTCTTCGACGACCTGGAAGGCAACCCTGGGCAGAGCTACGACCCCGACGGCGTCGCCGACCCGGACGGCCGCCATGCCGGCGATCCGTTCCGGCAGTTCGACCACGCCGCCCTGCTCGGCAAGATCGGTGAGGACGGCGACCCGTTCCTCATCGGTTCCGATCGCGAGCTCACCGCCGAGCAGGAGGGCCGGCTCTTCCTCGGCGTCAACGACGGCCGGCTCGACGACAACGGTGGCTCCTTCGAGGTCGACATCGACGTGGCGTAGCCGGCCGGCCGTCAGACGCGCTCCGCTCCGCCGGCCGGGCGCGGCGGCACCCGCACCTCGAGGTACACGGCCTTGGCCGCGCCGACCAACGGGACGGCCAGCAGGGCGCCGACGACGCCGCCGGCGGACACGCCGACGAGGGCCGCCGTCATGGTGGCCAGGGGCGAGAGCTTGACCGCCTGGCCCACGAGCAGGGGGCCGAGGACGTTGTTCTCGATCTGGAGGTAGACGACGAAGAACCCGGCGCACGCCAGCCCGGTGCCCGCCCCCTGGGTGAAGGCGAGGAGCACGAACGGGATACCGCCGGCCGCTCCGCCGACCTGGGGAACGAGGTCCCACAACGCGACCCAGGCGGCCGCCAGCGGTGTGAGGGGCACGCCGAGGACGAGCCCGATGACGAGCACGGCGATGCCGGCCACGGCCGCCACGAGGAGCGATCCGGCGACGTAACGACCCACCACCTCGTAGGCAACCGCCGCCGTCCGCTCGGCTTGCGGTCGGTAGGACGGCGGGACCAGGCGGCGGGCGCCGAACAACAGTCGCTCGCCGTCGACGAGCAGGGTCAAGGCGAACAGCACCGTGACGGCGGCGGCCAGCATCCCGTCGGCCGCCGACCGGGCGGCCCGCTGCAAGGGGGTGGTGTCCCCGGCCAGTCGCTCGGGAAGGTCCCGGACGGCCCGTTCGAACCGCTCGGGCACACCGGCCTTCTCGAGGTCGTCGCCCACCACCGGCAGGTCGCCGAGCTCGGCCACGACCGACGGCAGCTCGGCGCCGAGGTCGCGCGCCTGGCGGAGGGCGGGCGGCACCAGCAGCAGGCCGAGCAGGACGGCGGCCGACGCAGCCAGGGCAACCACGACGGCGACCGCGTTCGCACGCCCGATCGGCAGTCGCCGGCGAACCAGGGCGACGAGCGGGTTGAGGGCCAGGGCCAGGATCACGGCGACGGCGAGGGCGGCGCTGGTGCGGCGGGTGGAGCCGATGAGCGCGCTCAGCGTCACCAGCGCGACGAAGGCCGCGAGCACCGTCGCCACCGAACGCCAGTCGAGGTCGACCACCCGCACGGCGGGAGCGGCAGAGACGTCGGCAGCCGGCGCAACCGTCGCCGACGCGGCGGGCTCGGTGGGCGCCGGGAGGGTGGCCGGGGAAGCGTCGGCAGGAGCCGGCGGGCGGGGCGGGCGGGGCGGGGGCAGCGGCGCAGGCAGCTCCTCGGCCGGGCCCATGGCCCCGATACTGTACGGCGATGGCGGCACCAGCAGCCACCGAACGGCTGCGCCTCACCACCCGTTCGGCCGTCACCGCAGTGGCCCTGCTCGGGATGACGCTCGGGCTGCTCGGCTTGGTCGCCGCATCGAGGCGCGTCCTCGGGTGGATGGCTGCCGCCGCCACCATCGCCGGACTCGTGCATCCCCTCGTGGCGAGGCTCGGGCGGCGGGTTCCTCGAGGGGTGGCGGTCGCGGCCGTCGTGCTGGTCTCGCTGGCCACGGTGGGCCTGGCCGCCTACCGCGTCGTCGACGACGTCCGGGACCAGACGGACCGCCTCCGCACGTCTGCCCCGGCCGCGGCGCGCAGGCTCGAGCGCGACGACGGGCGCGTCGGCGAGCTGGCACGCGAGGCGAAGCTGGCCGAGCGCACGCAGCGCTTCGTGGACGAGGTACCCGAGCGGTTGCGCGGCGGGACGCCGGCGCAGGCCCTCCGCTCGGCGGCGACGAGGGGCGTCGCCTACCTGGCCACCGGGATCCTGTCGATCTTCTTCCTGGTCCACGGGCCCAAGCTGGCGGCCGGCGCCGCCCGCCAGATCCGCGACACGGCGCAGCGGGCTCGCGTCGAGCGGGTGGCGGACGCCGCTTTCACCCGCGGCTTCGGGTACGCGCGCGGCACCCTCGCCATGGCGATCCTGGCCGGCGTGGTGGGCCACGCCGTGGCGTCTGCCGCCCACATCCCGGGCGCCGCCCCGCTCGGCTTGTGGATGGGCTTGTGGGACGCCGTTCCCTACTTCGGGGCGGTGCTCGGCGCCCTGCCCATCGTCGTGCTCGGCGGGGTCGGGCACCCCGAGCGCGGCGTCACCCTCGCCCTCGTGTTCGTCGCCTACGAGGTGGTCGAGACGCTCCTTCTCCAGCGGCGACTCGAGCGCCGCACCGTGCGCGTCGGCCCATTCCTCACGTCGGCCAGCGCGTTCGCAGGGCTCGAGCTGTACGGACTCGGCGGCGCCGCCCTCGCCGTCCTCGCCACCGCACTGACGGTTGCCGCCCTCGACGAGCTGGCTCCCGCCTGAGGCGGTAGCGTCCGCGCCATGAACGTCGAGGTGAGACACAACCCGTCATTCGCAGCGGCGCGGGTCACCCTGGCCGGCGGTGAGCAGCTGCGCGGTGAGTCCGGGGCGATGATGGCGATGTCGCAGGGCGTGTCGCTCCAGTCGAGCACGCAGGGCGGGGTGCTCAAGGGGTTGAAGCGGTCGTTCCTCGGCGGTGAGAGCCTGTTCATCTCCACGTTCACCGCCCCGCCGGCCGGAGGCTGGGTCGATGTCGCCCACCATCTGGCGGGCGACATCGTCGTGTCCGAGCTGCACCCCGACAAGCCCCTGTCGATCACCAAGGGCTGCTGGCTGGCGTCGTCGGAGGGCGTCGAGCTCGACACGAAGTGGGGCGGGTTCAAGAACCTGTTCGGCGGCGAGGGCGGGTTCCTCGTCCGCGCCTCGGGAGCGGGAACGGTCCTGCTCGCCTGCTACGGCGCCATCGACACCATCACCCTGGCAGTCGGGGAGACGGTGACCATCGACACCGGCCACGTGGTCGCCTTCGACCCTTCCACCACGAGCGCCATCCGGAAGGTGGCGGGCGGCATGGTGCAGACGTTGAAGTCGGGCGAAGGCCTGGTCTTCGACTTCACCGGCCCGGGCTGGGTCATGACGCAGACCCGCAACCCGTCCGCCCTCGAAGCGTGGATCCGCAGCGTGATGCCGGGCGAGACGGGAGGCGCGGCCGGCGGCGTCCTCGGCGGTCTCCTCGGAGGGCGCTGAGCTCCGGCACCCGGGCGCTCAGGCGCCGAGCAGTTCCTTCGCCTCCTGGCGGTAGCGAGCGGCCTCCGACAGCCGCCGGGCCGGATCGCCGCCGCTCAGCCGCATGAACTCGGCCATGAGCTCCTCGGTGAGCGCCTGCTCCTCCCGGATGACACGGCGATGCTCCACGTTGGCTTCCTCGAGAGCCGACTCCAGGTTCGCCTCCGCCTTGGCCAGCCACCGCGCCGACTGGATGAGGAAGGCGCTGCGCCTCTCGTGGTCGTCGCGCGCCTTCTGCAGGCGCTGTTCGGCCACGCGCCGCGAGCACAGGCCGCGCATCCGCCGGCAATAGCCCTCCCGGCCGGTGTCCCGGCTCAGGGCCCTGCCGTAGTTGATGTGTGCTTCCTTGAAGTTGCCCTGGCGGAACTGCTCGTCGGCCACCTCGATGAAGTTCTCGTCGCTCATCCGCTGCTTCCTGTCCGCCGGCCGGGCACGATGGCTTGCGGGCACCGCCAGTATCTCCGACAGCCGAGCCCCGGAAACAATCGACACCGCCCGGCAGCCTTGATCGGCGAGGATGTCGCCATGGAGGTCCTCTCGAGCCGGGTGATCTACCGAGCCGTGGACTTCGACCGCATGCGATCGTTCTACGAGGAGACGCTCGGCCTGCACGTGTACCGGGAGTACGGCGCCGGCGGGACGGTGAGCGGCATCGTCCTCTTCCTCGGCGGAGGGTTCCTCGAGATCACCGCCGGCGGAGGACCGCCCCGACCGGTCACGCTGTGGCTCCAGGTGCCGGACGTCGGCCACGAGGAGGACGTGCTGCGCCGAGCCGGCGTGGTGGTGACGAAGGTCGCCGAGCGCATGCCGTGGGGACTCGTCGAGTGCTGGGTCGAAGACCCCGAGGGCAACGAGCTCCGCCTCGTGGAGGTTCCGGAGGACCACCCCCTCCGCCGTCGCCTCTGACCGCTTCCGAGGAGATGGCTCCCCATTCTGGGGAGCCATCTCCTCGGGACAGGCGGTTGACGACGGAAGCGGCGATCTACCTCCCTGGGAGACGGCGGGAGACCTCCTCTGCCAATCGCCCGGCCGACATCGAGAAGGACCGGACCCACTGGCCCCGGCCCACGGGGCTGAACAGATAGCGAGGCAGGACGCACAACAGGCGTGCCTGCTTGATCGCGAGCTTGCCTGCGGTCGGCGGGCGATCCCCGTGGCAACGGGCGAGGAACGTCTCGGCCCGGCCGTAGGCGAACATCTGCTTCGCCTGGCCCTGCAGCGTCGAACGAAGTCGGTAGTGCATCACCGCCTTGGGCGCGAAAGGCGATGGTGTACCCGGCGGTTCGCACGCGCCACGACAGGTCGATATCGTCACCGGCCGCGGTCGAAAGGTGCTCGTCACATCCACCGGCGGCGGCGAACACGTCCCTCCAGATGGCCACGTTGGCACCGTGCACTGCGGGCCCTGGGAAAGGCAGGCGGTCCTTGGGATACTCCGGCCGCCACTGGCGCACCACTTCGTCGTTGATCTCGGATATGTCGGCGAACCCGCCGACGATGTCGGCAGTCTCGGCAACGGCGACGAGTTCCGCCAGCCAGCCGGGGTCGGCTCGATCATCTGCATCAAAGAACACGATCAGGTCGCCCTCGGCCGCGCCCGCCCCGACATTCTTGGCGTAGGCCGGGCCGGATCTCTCCAGAGCAGGGACGACTCGCGCCCTGATGCCCGTGGCTTCGGCCATCGCCACATCGATACTGCTGTCCGTGCAGCCGTTGTCGACAATGACGAGCTCCCAGTCGCCGCTGTAGGTCTGCTTGGCGAGCGAGCGAACCTGTTCGGCGATGGTGGCAACGCCGTTTCTTCACGCACAGCACGACCGACACCGTCGTCACACGGCGGATCTGCGGCACGGCCGAAACCGTATCGGGAGTCGGCCTGCGATCTCGACGGAAGGCCGCTGTGGCTCGCGCCCGGGCTGGTCTATCGCGGCGGTGCGCCCCAGCCGCCGCCGCCTGGGGTCAGCATGCGCAGGACGTCGCCGGCCCGGAGGCGCACGGTGCACTTGTCGAGGAGACGCTGGGCGCGCTCCTCGTCACCGCCCGGCAGCAACCAGCCCTCGCCGGGAGCACCGGGCTCGCCCCCGGCCAGTCCCCATGGACGGGACGCGCGCCGCTCGGTGATCAACGACGCGACGCACGGCACCAATACCTGCAGGTCGCGCTCGATGCCTTCGCCGCCCGGCGCCAGGCCGGCGCCTCCCGATCCCCGCCTCAGCCGGTAGCGCAGGACCCGCACCGGATACGCCCGCTCCAGCGCTTCGACGGGCGTGTTCCTGGTGTTGGTCATGGCCGTGTGCACGCCGCTCATGCCGGCCCGTCCGGGCCGCCCGCCCTGGCCCCCTGCCACCGTCTCGTAGTACACCCAGCCGTCGCCCCCGAGCAGCAGATTGTTCATCGTCCCCTGGCTGGCGGCACCGACGCGGGCGGGCACCACCTGGGCCAGCGCTCCCAGGCAGACGTCGGCCACCCGCTGGCTGACCTCCACGTTGCCTGCGCCCACGGCCACCGGGGGGATGGCGGCGACGACCGAACCGGGGCGGACCACCACGTGCACCGGGCGCAGCGCGCCGCCGTTGCCGGGGATGGTCGGATCGGTCACCGTCCGGATGGCGAACGCCACCGCGCTGGCGGTCACCGCCTCCACCGCGTTCACGTTCCCCGGCCTCTGGGGGTCGGTCCCGGTGAAGTCGAACATCGCCTCGTCGCCGGCGACGGTGAGGGTGAGCACGATGCGCGACGGCGACTGCTGGGCGAGACGCGGACCGCTCGAGTCGAGCACGTCCTCGAACCGCCAGGTGCCATCCGGCAGATCGGCCAGCGCGGCGCGCATGCGGCGCTCCCCGTAGGCGACGACCTCGTCCAGCGGCTGGTCGGCCATGGCGGCCAGGCGCTCGACCCCGACCCTGTTGGCACCCAGCTGGGCGTCGAGGTCGCCGCCCCGTTCCTCCGGGGTGCGGGAGTTCGCAAGGAGGAGCGCGGCGACCTGCTCGGTGAAGATCATCGGAGGGATGCGCAGACCCTCCTGGGAGATCTCCTCCGCCTCGGGCGGCATCGATCCGGGCGCCATGCCGCCGACGTCGGCATGGTGGGCCCGGTTGGCGGCCCAACCCACCAGCCGGCCGTCGACGTGGCACGGCGCCACCAGCGTGACGTCGTTGAGGTGGGTGCCGCCGGCGAAGGGGTCGTTGAGGATCACCTGCTGGCCGGGACCGACGTCGAGGGCGAGCGCAGACCGCACGGACGCCGGCATCGAGCCCAGATGGACGGGGATGTGCTCGGCCTGCACCAGCAACTCCCCGTCGGCGGTGAAGAGGGCGGCGGAACAGTCGGCCCGTTCCTTGATGTTCGGACTGAAGGCCGACCGGCGGAGCACCGCCCCCATCTCCTCGGCCACCCCGGTCAACCGGCAGACGAGCACCTGCAACGACGCCGGATCGAGCACCGTGTCGTCCGCCGGGTCGCTCACCTGGTCATCACCCACGAGCCGCCGGGACCCACGTCGGCTCGCCATCCCGGGGCGACCCACACGGTGCAGTCGTCCTCGGCCAGGACGGCGGGACCCTCGACCGGACGGCGGGTCGGGCCCGGCGGAGCAGGCAGGCGGTCGAGCGGCACCGCCGGCGGCAGACGGGCGGTGGCCCGCAGGGCGGTGACCTCGATCCGCGCCCCCGGCCGGGCATAGCCGTTGCGGCGTCGGTGCTCGCCCTCGAACGCGGCCACGGACGCAACCGTGAGCTCGTGGCTCTGGCCCGCGTAGCGGCAGTCCAGCGCCAGCTCGACCTCCACCGGCGGACGCTCCCCGACCGTGACGGTGCCGCGTGCCGTGCGATGGTCGACCATCACCCGGCCCGGGGTGTCGGCCCCCACGCCCAGCAGCCGGCGGGCGGCGGCGCGGGCCAGCGTGAAGCGGGCGTCGCTCAGCCCGTCGTGGTCCCCCGGCGTCGGCCACGACCGGACGAGCACGGCGTGGCGGGGCGACGCGAGCAGCCCGGCTGCGGACAGCACGCCCGCCCGCGGCGGGACGACGACCGTGGGCATCCCGAGCGCGTCGGCCAGGGCGCACGCGTGCAAGGGTCCGGCGCCGCCGAAGGCGACCAGGGCGAGCGACCGGGGATCGACTCCGCGCTCCACACTCACCTTGCGCACCGCCTGTTCCATCGCCGAGTCCACGACCGCGAGCACCCCCTCGGCGGTCACGCCGACGCCGTCGAGAGCGGCCAGGGCGGCGTCCACGTCGAGGGCGCCGATGCCCGGGAGAACGGCGTCGTGCGGTATCCGCCCGGCGATGAGGTCGGCATCGGTGACCGTCGCCACGGCCCCACCGCGCCCGTAGCACGCCGGCCCGGGGACGGCACCCGCGCTCTGGGGGCCGACGCGGAGCGCGCCGCCCGCGTCGATGCGGGCGATGGAGCCGCCGCCCGCCCCGATCGTGTGGATGTCGAGGGCCGGCAGGCGGACGGGGTAGCCCGCCACGGTGCGCTCCGCGGCCGGAGCCGGCGCCCCGTTCACCACCAGGCACACGTCGGTGCTCGTCCCGCCCATGTCGAAGCACACGGCGTCGGGGAAGCCGGCCGCCACGGCGGCGGCCGCGGCGGCCCGCACACCGCCGGCCGGGCCCGACAGCAGCAGGGTCGCGGGCCGGGCCATGGCCTCCCCAAGGCGCACCAATCCACCGGCGGAGGTCATCACCACCACCTCGCCCGCCGACCCGGCGAGGCGCCCGAGGTAGGCCTGGCACGCGGGTCCCAGCGCAGCGTCCACGACGGTGGTGACCGTGCGCTCGTATTCCCGGAACTCGGGCGACACCTCGTGCGAGCAGGCGACCTCGAGGCCGCGGTCGCGCAGCACGGCCGCCACCTCCCGCTCGTGGCGGCCGTCGAGATCGGCGTGCAGCAGGCACACGGCGACCACCGCCACCTCGGCAGGAACTGCAGGCACGGCGCCCGGGTCCACCGGCTCGAGCTCCACGCCGTCGGCGCCCAGCCGGCCGCCTGCTTCGAGGCGCAGCTCGCGCGGGACGAGCGCGGGCGGGCGGTCGGCCCACGGGTCGTAGAGGGAGGGCCGGTCCTGGCGGGCGATCTCGATGACGTCGGCCAGCCCCCTCGTGGTCACCAGAGCCACGCACGCGCCCGTGCCCTCCAACAGCGCGTTGGTGGCGACCGTCGTCCCGTGGGCCAGCAGCTCCGGCGGCGCGGCCGAGCCCGCGCCCACCGCCGCCAGCCCGCCGGCCACGGCCTCCGCCGGGTCGGCGGGGGTGGAGAGCACCTTGGCGATGCGCCCGTCATCGCACACCACGTCGGTGAACGTCCCACCGGTGTCGACACCGACGCGCATGGCGGCGACCCTACCGACAGCAGCGCCGTGGCAGGGACCCTCCGCCGGGCCCACCCGTCAGACGGAGGGCTCGACCACCCACACCTCCTCTTCACCCAGATGCTCCTTGAGCGTCCGCACGGCCCGGCCGACGGCTGCGTCGGCGCCGTCCCAGACCACCACCGCCTCGGCGGCATGGCGGGCCAGCCAGGTGTCGCGGCGGCTCATGGCCCCGGCAACGCCCTGCCGTGTGGCCGGGGCCGTGGCCTGGAGCAGGACCTGCGCCTGCGCGCCGTCGAGCAATTGCCGGAAGTGCCGGCGCACGTCGGCCGGCCACGGGGCGTCCTGATCGGGGAACGCGAGCACGGCGACGTACGGCACGCCCGCTTCCGCCGCCGCCTCGACCGCCAGCTGCTCGGCCCCGAGGCCCATCCCGCTGAGCACGACGAGGTCGGCGTGCAGCTCCCTTTTCGCGGTGAGGATCTCGGCCAGTCGCCGGCGCACCCCGGTGGCGGTGTCGTTCGGCCCGTAGCCGCCGAGCCCGGGTGGGCGCAGCCCGGCCACGAGGAGCAGGTGACCCTCGGGCACGCCGGCCACGGTGGTGCCGGCGTCAGCCGATGCCGGCACCCGTGCCGATCCGCCCGCCGCACGGAGGTCGGCCGGACCGAGCAGCTCGGGCGTGCCATCGCCCCGCCTGCCCTCCTGGGTGCGGGCCGCCTCCACGGCCAGACGGTCGACCAGGTCGTTCATCACGTCGGCCGAGTGGCCCTTGACCCACGTGAACCGCACGCGGCCGGGTTCGGCCTGCACGGCGCTGATCAACGGCTCCCACAGGTCGCGGTTGGCCACTGGTTGGCGGGCCTTGTTGGTCCAGCCCCGGGCGACCCAGCCCTCCCACCACCGGTCGTTGAAGCACTTGACCACGTAGGTGGAATCGCTCACCACCTCCAGCGGGCCTTCGTGGGCCAACACCGCTTCCAGGGCGGCCTTGACCTCCATCCGCTGGTTGGTGGTCGTCGGATCCGGACCGCTGGCGTACGACCCGCCCGGCACCGCCCAGGCCCAGCCTCCCGGACCCGGGTTCCCGATGCAGGCCCCGTCGGTGTACACCCGAGTCACGATCCCGCCATCCTGCCCTGCGGGGACGAACTTCTCACGTCGGACGGGGGCGACCCGACGCCTGCGACGGCGTATGCGAGTACGGGCGGCTGCGCGAGCATGGTGGTATGGCAGACCCGGTCATCTTCGACGGATTCGCGCACCAGCTGCCCGACATCGACCCGGAGGAGACGAGCGAGTGGCTCGATTCGTTCGACGCCATCGTCGAGTCTCGGGGCAAGGGCCGGGCCCGGTACCTCCTCATGAAGCTCCTGGAGCGGGCCCGGGCGCAGCAGGTCGGGTTCCCGGCCACCGTCTCCACGCCGTACGTGAACACCATCCCGCCCGACCAGGAACCGTGGTTCCCCGGCGACGACCACATCGAGCGCCGGATCCGGGCCTACATCCGGTGGAACGCGGCGGTCATGGTTTCGCGGGCGAACACGGTGTCCAAGGGGATCGGGGGGCATCTGGCCACCTACGCCAGCTCGGCCAGCCTGTACGAGGTCGGCTTCAACCACTTCTTCCGCGGTCGCGACGACGGCATGCCCGGCGACCAGGTCTACTTCCAGGGCCACGCCGCCCCCGGGATCTATGCCCGCGCCTTCCTCGAGGGCCGCCTCGGCGAGGAGCAGCTCAACCACTTCCGCATGGAGCTCGGCGGCACGGGGCTGTCGTCGTACCCCCATCCGCGGCTGATGCCCGACTTCTGGGAGTTCCCCACGGTGTCGATGGGACTCGGGCCCATCAACGCCATCTACCAGGCCCGCTTCAACAGGTACCTGCACAACCGGCGCATCGTCGACACGAGTGACGCCAAGGTCTGGTGCTTCCTCGGCGACGGCGAGATCGACGAGCCGGAGTCGCTGGGCGCCCTCACGCTGCCGGCGCGCGACGCGCTCGACAACCTCATCTTCGTCGTCAACTGCAACCTCCAGCGCCTCGACGGCCCCGTGCGCGGCAACGGCAAGATCATCCAGGAGCTCGAGGCCGTGTTCCGGGGCGCCGGCTGGAACGTCATCAAGGTGATCTGGGGCACCAAGTGGGACGAGCTGCTCGCCCGCGACGTCGACGGCGTGCTGCTCCACCGGATGAACACCACCGTCGACGGCGAGTACCAGAAGCTGTCGGTGGAGAGCGGGGCGTACATCCGCGAGCACTTCTTCGGGCCCGATCCCCGGCTGCGGAAGATGGTCGAGCACCTGAGCGACGATGAGCTGCGCACCCTGCCGCGAGGCGGGCACGACTACCACAAGCTCTACGCCGCCTACAGCGCGGCCGTGGAGCACCAGGGTGCACCCACCGTCATCCTGGCCAAGACGGTGAAGGGATGGGCGCTCGGACCCCAGATCGAGGGCCGCAACGCCACCCACCAGATCAAGACGATGAGCAAGGAGCAGCTGCTCACGCTCCGCGACCGGCTGTACCTGCAGGACCAGGTTCCCGACGAGGCCCTGAAGGGCAGGTTCCCGCCGTACTACCGGCCGCCGGAAGGCTCGCCCGAGCACGAGTACCTCATGCAGAGGCGCCGGGCCCTCGACGGGCCCCTGCCCCGCCGGTCGTTCAAGTGGAAGGCGCTGCCCTCGCCCGACAAGAAGGTGTTCGCCGAGTTCGCAGAGGGGTCGAAGGGCCGCGAGTTCTCCACCACAATGGGCTTCGCCCGCCTGGCCCGCAACCTCCTGCGGGACAAGGGCATGGGCGGGCGCGTGGTGCCCATCATCCCCGACGAGGCCCGCACCTTCGGCATGGACGGCCTGTTCAAGGAGTTCTCGATCTACGCCCCGTTCGGGCAGAAGTACGAGCCCGTCGACGCCGCCACCCTGTCGTTCTACAAGGAGGACCGGTCGGGACAGATCCTGGAGGAGGGCATCACCGAGGCCGGTTCGATGGCGTCGTTCACGGCTGCGGGGACGGCGTACGCCACGTGGAACACCCCGATGGTGCCCTTCTACATCTTCTATTCGATGTTCGGCTTCCAGCGCACCATGGACCTGATCTGGGCCTTCGGCGACATGCGCGGCCGGGGCTTCATGCTCGGTGCCACGGCCGGGCGCACCACCCTCAACGGGGAGGGCCTCCAGCACCAGGACGGTCACTCGCTGCTGCTCGCATCGGCCGTCCCCAACGTGGCCGCCTACGACCCGGCGTTCGCCTACGAGGTGGCCGAGATCCTCCGCTACGGCATCGACGCCATGTACGGCGAGGTTCCCGAGGACCGCTTCTACTACCTCACCCTCTACAACGAGAACTACGTGATGCCGGCCAAGCCCGAGGGGGTCGACGAGGGCATCATCCGAGGGCTCTACCGGTTCGCGGCCGGACCGGAGGGGCCCGGTCGGCGGGCCACCATCCTGTTCAGCGGCAGCGCGTACCGGGCCGCCCTCGAAGCACAGCGGCTCCTGGCCGAGCACCACGACGTGGCCGCCGAGGTCTGGAGCGCCACGTCGTACAAGGCCCTGCGAGAGGACGCGCTGTCGGCCGAGCGCTGGAACCGGCTGCACCCCACCGAGTCGTCCCGGACCGCGTACGTCACCGAGGCCCTCAGCGGGGCCGACGGGCCCTTCGTGGCCGTCACCGACTTCATGAAAACGGTGTCCGACCAGGTTGCACGCTGGGTCCCCGGTCACTTCACCGCCCTCGGCACCGACGGCTACGGCCGGTCCGACACCGTCGACGGACTCCGCCGCCACTTCGAGGTCGACGCCGGCCACGTCGTGGTCGCCGTGCTCAAGGCGCTGGCGGACACCGGCGAGGGCAAGGCCGAGGACGTGGCCGACGCCATCGCCCGCTACGAGCTCGACGCCGACGCCATCGACCCCAGGGTCGCCTGAGCCCCTCTCCGCGTGCAAGAGGCGGGCGGTGCGGGCGGCATCGACCGCGGGACCCGGTCGTAAGCTCGTCGCATGCCCAAGGTGAAGCTGCACCTCGCCCAGAATCCCGCAGCCGACGCCCTGCTCTCCGCCGATCCGCTGGCCCTGCTCATCGGGATGGTCCTCGACCAGCAGATCCCGCTGGAGAAGGCGTTCACGAGCCCGTTGGACCTGAAGGAGCGCCTGGGAGGCCGCCTCGACGCCGGCGAGATCGCGGCCATGGACCCCGACGAGCTGGCCACCGTCTTCGCCACCCCCCCGGCACTGCACCGGTTCCCGCGCGCCAACGCCAAGCGGGTGCAGGACCTCTGCCGCATCGTGGTTGACCAGTACGGTGGCAAGGCGGCCAAGGTCTGGAAGACGGCTGGCGACGGCACCGAGCTCCTCCGGCGGATCAAGGCGCTCCCCGGTTTCGGCGAGCAGAAGGCCCGAATCTTCGTGGCCCTGCTCGGCAAGCAGCTCGGCGTGCAGCCGGCCGGCTGGCAGGACGCGGCAGGCCCCTTCGGGGAAACGGGCTCGTTCATGTCGGTCGCCGACATCGAAGGCCCCGAAAGCCTGGTGCGGGTCCGCCGGTTCAAGCAGGAGCGCAAGGCGGCGGCCCGAGCGGCGGCCGAGATGGCCGCCGCCGCGGCCGACGACGCCGCCGCATCTGCGGCGACGGCCCGCTCGGCGGCGAAGCAGGCGAGCGCCGCCGCAGCAGCCGCCTCGGCCGCACCCGAGTAAGGAGACCGGAGCGCGGAGGGGGCAGGCCGCCCCCGGGCGGGGGGGCCTGCCCTCTTGACCGCGCGCCGCCATCGTGCGTCCACTGCACCCATGGCGCAGGACCGGATCACCGTCTTCTTGGCCGACGACAACCTCCTCGTGCGCGAAGGCGTACGTGCGCTGGTCGGCCTGGAGGCCGACCTCCAGGTCGTGGGCGTGGCCGCCGACTACGACGAGCTCCTGGCCCGGGCCGAACCCCTGGAACCCCAGGTCCTGGTCACCGACATCCGCATGCCGCCCACCTTCCAGCAGGAGGGAATCAACGCGGCCAAGGAGCTGCGCAAGCGCCATCCCGGGACGGGCGTGGTGGTGCTCTCCCAGTACGACGACCCGGAGTACGCCATCTCGCTGCTGGGCGAGGGGCGGGCCGGCTACGCCTACCTGCTCAAGGACCGCATCGCCGAGGGCGACCAGCTGGCCCGGGCCATCCGGGAGGTGGCGGGCGGCGGCTCGATGCTCGACCCCGCCATCGTCCAGGCCCTGGTCAACCCGGTGGCAGGCAAGGACGGCGATCTCACGGAGGACGAGGACGAACTGCTCCGAATGGTGGCCGCGGGCAAGCCGATGAAGGCCATCGCCGCCGTGCGGGCCACTACGGCCGAAGCGGTGTCGAACTCGGTGGAGCGCCTGTTCCTCAAGCTGGCCCAGCAGGCGAGCGGCGGCGGCGAGGGGCCGCTGCGGCGGCTGCGCATGCTGCACCAGGCCATCGTCGATCGTGAGGAGCAGGGGGAGACGCTCAGCCGCCTGCTCCCGGGCGGCCTGGCCGAGAAGCTGCGTCGTGAGGGGCGGCGCATCGGCGAGACGGAGACCCTCGACGTCACCGTGCTCATGTCCGACATCCGGGGCTACTCGACCATCGCCGAGCACGCCGATCCGAGTGTGCTGGCCGGCCAGCTGAACGAGCATCGGGCGGAGATGAACCGGGCCATCCTCGACGTGGGCGGCACGGTGATGCAGTTCGTGGGCGACGCCGTGATGGCGGTGTTCGGCGCCCCGTTCCCGCTCGAGGACCATGCCGACCGGGCCCTCACGGCCGCCTACGCCATGCACGCCGGCCAGGCCGAGGTGAACCGCCGGTGGGCGGAGCAGGGCCGCCCCGCATTCGAGCTCGGGATCGGCCTCAGCACCGGCGAGGTGGCGGCCGCCCTTCTCGGGTCCGAGGAGCGCCTCGAGTACACGATGGTGGGCGACACGGTGAACCTGGCCCAGCGCCTCCAGCAGTGGGCCGGTCCCGGCGAGACGGTGGTGAGCCAGCCCAGCGCCGACGCGCTCGAGGCGGCCGTCCACCTCGAACCGCTCGACCCGGCACTGGTGAAAGGGAGGGACACACCGGTGCGCGCCTACCGGGTCCGGGCCGCGGTCGCGCCGTGAGCAACGGGTGTCCAACGGGATCCGGGTCGGGACCGGGGCCGTGCAATAGCCTCGCCCGATGCCGATCCGGCTCGTGCTCGCCGAGGACCACTACCTGGTCCGCGAGGGGGTGCGGCGCTTGATCGAGACCGAGCCCGAGCTCGACCTGGTGGCCTCGTGCGACGACCTCTCGTCGCTGCTGGCCGCCATCGACGAGCACCGCCCCGACGTCGTGCTGACCGACATCCGGATGCCGCCGACGGGCACCGACGAGGGCCTCAAGGCGGCGGACCACCTCCGCCAGCTGCTGCCCGACGCCGGCGTGGTCGTGCTCAGCCAGTACGCCGACCCGCAGTACGCGCTGGCGTTCCTGGAGCACGGGTCGAAGGGCCGGGCGTACCTGCTCAAGGAGCGGGTCTCCGACATCGAGCAGCTCTTCGGCGCCATCCGGGCCGTGCACCGGGGCGAGTCGTTCATCGACTCGAAGGTGATCGACGCGCTGGTGGCGGCGCGCTCGCAGTCGGCCGCGTCCCCGCTGCGCCACCTCACGCCGCGGGAGGGCGAGATCCTCTCCGAGATGGCCCAGGGGAAGAACAACGCGGCAATCGCCTCCACGCTGATCCTGTCCGAGCGGGCCGTCGAGAAGCACATCGGGTCGATCTTCTCCAAGCTCGGCGTGAGCGAGGAGCAGGACGTCAACCGCAGGGTGAAGGCGGTGCTCGTCTTCCTCGCCGATCAAAAGGGCTGACGTGGAGAACGGCTCCGCCCCCGTCACCGTCCTCATCGTCGACGACCAGGTCCTCTTCCGGCGCGCCGCGGCGGCCGTGGTGCGGATCACCCGGGGCTTCGAGCTGGTGGGCGAAGCCGAGTCCGGCGAAGAGGCGGTGGAGCTGTCGCACCAGCTCGAGCCGTCCATGATCCTCATGGACATCAACATGTCGGGCATCAACGGCATCGAGGCGTCCCGGCGCATCACGACCGCCCACCCGGACACCGTCGTCGTACTCCTCTCGACCTACCGCCGGGAGGACCTCCCGTCCGACGCCCACGTGTCGGGCATGGCGGCATACGTCAACAAGGACGAGTTCGGCCCCCAGGTCCTCACCGACGTGTGGAACGCGGCGCACGGCGCGGGGGCCGCGCCCGGAACCTGAGGACCGCGCCCGATGGACTTCGACTGGGCCGGGATCGTCGAATGCGAGGGGGCCGCCCTCGCCGGCGCCGCCGACATGCACCCGGAGGCGCCTGTCCCCGCCGCGCCCGGCTGGGACACGACCGAGCTGCTGCGCCATGTCGGGCTCATGCACTCCAGGGCCCGTCTTGTCCTCGGGACCGGCACCATGGAGCGACCGACGGTGGAGAACGGGATGCTTCCCGAGCCGCCTCGCGAGGGCGTCGTCGAGTGGTTCCGAGCCAACCTCGCCGGGCTGGTGGACGACCTCCGCTCCATCGACGACCCGGACCGGCCGGTCTACGCCTTCTCGCCGGCCCACCAACGGGCCGGGTTCTGGCCCCGCCGCATGGCCCACGAGACCACGATCCACCGGGTCGACGCCGAGCAGGCCGCCGGCCTGGCGCCGGGCACCATCGCTCCGGCGTTCGCCGTCGACGGGCTCGACGAGGTCTGCTTCGTCTTCGTCCCCGTCGTCGGCTCCGGCCGATCCCCTGGAGACGGACGCACCGTCCACCTCCACGCCACGGACGCCGAGGGCGAATGGCTCGTCCGGTTCGCCGAGGGCGAGGTGGTCGCCGAGGCGGGACACGCCAAGGGTGACGCCGCCGTCCGCAGTTCGGCCAGCGACCTCCTGCTGTGGATCTGGGGACGACTCGATCTCGACCGGCTCGACGTCTTCGGCGACCGAACCGCGGCGGAGGCACTTCGGGCCGTCACCACCCTGTGAGTGCCGACGGGCGCTCCTCGGCGGGTGGCGGGCCATGGAACGCCCGACTGGCGGCGCCGGAGGACACAGACGTCGTCGCCCGGCTCCTCCACGACTTCAACACCGAGTTCGACACGCCCACGCCCGGCCCCGACGTGCTCGCCCGGCGGCTCCGCACGCTGCTCGGCGGCGATCAGACCCTGGCCATCGTCGCCGGCGAACCGCCCGCCGGCGTGGCCGTGGTGACGCTTCGCCCGAACGTCTGGTACGACGGTCGCGTGGCGCTTCTCGACGAGCTGTACGTGGTGCCCCGCCTGCGGGGCCGGGGCGCCGGCTCGGCGATCATGCGGCTCCTTCTCACCATCGCCCGCGACAGGGGTGTCGAGCTCATCGAGATCAACGTCGACGAGAGCGACGTGGACGCCCAGCGCTTCTACGAGCGCCACGGCTTCTCCGCCACCTCGACCCCGGGTTCGTCGGAGCGGAGCTTCTACTACTCCCAGGAGATCTCGACCGGCGGCTGACGGTGCCGGTGCCCGGGATTACCGGAGGCGCCAGGACGTTGACCCTGGACATGCCCGACCTCGAAGCGAACAAGGCGTCCGTGCAGGCCTTCTACGACCTGATGTTCAACCAGTGCCGGCCCCGGGAGGCGATCGAGCGGTTCGCGGGCGAGACCTACACGCAGCACAATCCGCACGTCGGTGACGGCAAGGATGCGTTCGTCGAATACTTCGAGCGGATGGCGAAGGACTACCCCGGCAAGCAGGTCCGATTCGTGCGGGCGATCGCGGAGGGGGACCACGTCGTCCTGCACTGCCACCAGACCTGGCCGGGCGATCACGACTACGCCGGAATCGACATCTTCCGGCTCGACGACGAGGGCAGGGTGGTGGAGCACTGGGACGTCCTGCAGGTCATCCCGGCGACGTCTGCGAACGACAACGGGATGCTCTGAGCGGCGCGACTGGACTCGTTCCGGGCCCGCGCCGGCGTTGGCTGCTGCTAGCCGTCGATCGGGATGCGCCCCGAGATGCGGGTGCCCTGGCCCGGTGCCGAGTGGACGGCCAGGCTGCCGCCGATGGCGCCCACCCGGTCGCCCATGTTGACGAAGCCGGCGCCGTCGGACTTGCGCTCGGACAGGTCGAAGCCGGCGCCGTTGTCGGCCACCTCGAAGAGCAGGCCTCCCTCCTCCTCCCAGATGCGCACGGTGGCGGTGGCGCCCTCGCCGGCGTGCTTGCCGGCGTTCTGGAGGGCCTCCAGGCAGCAGAAGTAGACGGCCGCCTCGACGTCGGCCGGGTGGCGGCCCACCCCCTCGGCCTGGAGGTCGGTGGGCAGGGCGGCGCGGCGGGCCGCCGCACTCAGGGCCTCCACCAGGCCCCGGTCGACCAGGAGCGGGGGGTAGATGCCGTGGGCCAGGCTGCGCAGCTCCTGCACGGCGTCCTGGATCCCGGTGGCCAGCTCGTCGAGCACCATCTTGGCCGAGTCCGGGTCTGCTTCGGCCAGCGTCCGGGCCAGGCGGATGTTCACGGCCAGCGCCACCAGGTGCTGCTGGGCGCCGTCGTGCAGGTTCCGCTCGATCTGGCGGCGGGCCGCGTCCGACGCGGCCACGATCCGGGCCCGGGAGGCCCGCAGCTCTTCGGCCTGGCGGCGCACCTCGTCGAGCGACGCCTGCAGCGCGGAGTCGAGCTTCACGTTGTGGAGCGCCACCGCGACCTGGCGGGCCAGCTCCACCAGGGCCAGCTCGTCCTCCTCCCGGAAGGCGTCGCCGTCGGGCGGGCGCACCGCCACGATGAGCCCGTGGAGCTTCCCCGAGTGCACCATGGGCGCCACCCGCAGGAGGCAGTCCTCGCGTCCCTTGAGGAGCTGGGGCAGCCACACCTTGGCCCACGCCGGTCCGGACACGCCGGCCCGGGCCACTACCGCCTCCTCGCTCGGGTTGAGCGTGAGGTGGGCGACCGGGGCGTCGGGCACCGACACGGTGCGCTGGAAGTCGCCCTCCGACCCGGTCCACACCTCGGCCGCCTGGCGGCCCAGGCTCGTGCGCACGGACTCGGCCACCTGGAGCAGCAGCTCGTCGAGGGGCACGGATCGTGACATGCGGCTGCCGAAGGTGCGCAGGACCTCGTCAGGGGGCTCCCGGTCGCCGTAGACGACCCGGTTGGAGAAACGGACCAGCCGCACCCGGGCCGGCCCGTACAGGATTGCGGCGACGGCGGCGGCCGCCATCGACAAGCCCAGCAGCGGGCGCTCGTCGTCCGTGGGGGTGCGTCCCAGGCCGAGGACGATCACCGAGTACACGGCGACGATCACGCCGCTCAGGCCGGCCAGCGAGACGGTGTGGGCGAGAAGGCTGTCGATGCGGCCGATGAGCTGCTTGGACGATCCGAGGATGAGGGCGATCGGGATGGGCAGGGTCGCCAGCACGGCGATGAGCCCGCCGTCGTCGGGCCAGCCCGAGAACAGGCGCGAGGCCAGGGCCACGAGCGCGACCTCGGCTCCGACGACCACGGCCCAGCCGAACCACTGCATGCGCTGGCGCTCGGTGCCCTGCGACCGGCGGTAGCGGTGGTTGGACACCACCAGGCCGGTGGCGGCGGCCACCGACGCCTCGACGGCCACCGGCCACAGCGGGAGAGACGGCCGGTCGAGCCAGAGGAGCACCCCGACCAGGGCACCGATGGCGTAGGCAGAGACCACGGCGGTGCGCCGCACCCGGCAGGCACCGTCGGGCAGGCCGAACAGCACGTGCATCGATGCAGCCGGCAGCAGGCCCACGGAGAGGGGCAGCGCGAGGCGGGCGAGGTCCTCCACGCCGCCGTCGGGCGACGAGGCGATCGCCCCGGCGGCCAGGGCCGCCACCGCACCGACCATGGCGGCGCCGAGCACGAGGTGGCCGAGGCGTTCACCGGGGCGGCGAACGCTGACCACCACGCCGGCAACCGCCCAGGCCACCACGAGGGCGGCCCGCTCGACGTGCGGGTCCAGGGAGCCGTTGCCTCGGGCCAGGACGACGCCCGCCACGGCCAGCCCGCTCACCAGGGCGGCGAGGAGACCAGGCAACGGCGAGGCCCGACCGCCGGCGCGCTCCAGCGGCTCCGGCTCGACGACCAGCCCCTCGGCCACCGTCGTCATGTCGGCGGTCATCCCTATTCGCTCCGCAGGGCCATGGCGGGCTGCACGCCCGCCGCCGAGCGGCCCGGCAGCGCGGCCAGGAGGTTGGCGGCCACCACGGTGGCCGGGGCGACGAGCAGCACCGTGACCAGGGGCACCACCGGCTCGGGGACGATCCCGAGCTCGCCGGCGAACACCCGCCACGCCCACTGCCCGGCCGCCAGGCCCAGCGGCATGGCACAGATCAGGGCCACGAGGACGAGCGACGTGGCCTGCCAGCCGACGGCGGCGCGGACCTGGCGGCGGACGAACCCGAGCGTCTTGAGGATGGCCAGATCACGGCGCCGGCGCCGGACGCCGGTCATGAGCGTGTGGCCCAAGGTCCCGGCCGCCACCACCACGAGGAGGGCCGACAGGATGCCCGGCAGCTTGTCGACACGAGCGAAGTCGGCCACGCCCTTGGGCGGCTCGGCCCGGAACACGCCAAAGCCGAGCCGCTCGGCGAAGGCCTCGGCCTCCCTGCGGGGAACGGCGTCGGAGTACCGCACGGCGTACAGGTTCACCGGCGCGTCGGGAACGAGCCGGCGGAGCCCGTCGCCGGTCACGAGGATGCCCTCACCCAGGGCGATGCCGGCGTCGGAGCCCCCCACACTCGGCAGCACGCTCCGTCCCACGATCCGCATCTGCTCGTGCCGGTCGCCGACCACCACGTCGACGGTGTCGCCGATCGATCGGCCGGTGGCGTGCAGTGTCTTCGTGCCGAGCGCCAGCTCGGTCTCGTCCTGCGGGGCCCTGCCCTCGACGACCGGCGGGAGCACCGACCCCTTCACCGGCTCGAAGGCCACCGCACGCGCCCGGGCACCCGCCACCGTCATCTCGGCGTAGCTCATCGACGACGCCTCGGCGACCGCCCTCTCGTCGGTGAGCGCAGGAATGACCCGGTCGCTGGTGTCCTCGTCGAACGGCGAGCCGAGCACGGCGTCCCAGTCCCACCCGTACAGGCGGGGTGTGGTGAGCAGGCGGTGGAGACTCGACCCGAACGTGAAGGCCGCCAGCACGGCGGCCAGGGAGACGGTGGTGCCGACCAGGGCGGCCCGCGTGGGCACCGCCGTGCGGCCCCGGCCGGGCTCGAGCGCCATGCGCACACCGGTCAGGGTGCTGGCGGGCACGCCGGCCCGGGCCAGGCTGCCCACGGCGCGCGACGGGAGCGCCCCGACGCCCGCCGCCGTCTGGCTCCCCTCGGTCCACCACCGGCTGACCCGCCATGCCGGCCAGGCGCCGGCAAGCACCATCACGACGACGAGCCCCAGCATCCCGGCCAGGACCATCCGTCCGTCGACCCAGCCTGCGGGGTGCGGGTCCGTCTCCCGGCCCAGCCCGAAGACCAGGAGCGGCGCGGCAACCGCGGACACGACCGCAGCCAGCACGGCGCCGGGGACGGCGATGAACAGGGTCCGGACCACCGAGGTCGCCCACAGCTGCGGACGGGTGACGCCGAGGGCCCGCAGCGCCAGGTGGTCCACCGCCTCCTCGGCCGCCTCCCGGCCCAGGGCCTGCGCGAGGATCACGAGCGACGCCAGCGCGGCGAGGAGCCCGAAGGTCCGCAGCGCCACCGCCTGGACGTGGAGGGTGCGGTTGATCTCCGTCGCCACCTCGTCCGCCGTCCCAAAGCTCACGGGCGTGTCCCCGGCGATCCGCTCCACCCCGTTCTTGAACGAGGCCAGGTCGGCTGCGCCCCGTTTGAGCCTCACGGCCAGCAGGTCGACGGTGGCGATCTGGTCGCCGTACTCGCGCCCGAAGGCCGGCGTGAGCCGCAGCGTCGAGTCGGTGACGAACTCCCCCTGGCCGGCCTCGATGCCGACGATGTGGACGGTGACCGTGGGGCCCGCCGGCTCCAGGTCCCGGCCCTCGAACGCCGATTCGAGTTGATCGGGGCTGAGGGCGCGGAGGGTGACGCTGCTCCCGACCTTCAATCCCGTGATCCGCTTCGCCGGCGGGGTGATCGAGGCTTCGTCGACCTTGGTGGGATCGGGTCGCCGCCCCTCCAGCAGCTTGGGCCGGTCGATGGTGCCGGCGGCGGCGTCGACCGTGTAGACGGGGTCCAGGTCGGACTCGCCGTTCTCTCCCACCAGCCAGGCGAAGGACGCCTCCCCGGCGACCGCCACCTCCGGGAGCCGGCGGACCCTCGAGAAGTCGATCGGGTCGGCCGCGTTGAACATGGTGAGGTCGGCGCCGCTGCTCCAGACCCGGAAGCGGTCGTAGGCGGACTCGGTCCTGTCGGCCGCCGCCAGGCTGGCGAGGACCGCCCCGCCGGCGACGCCGACGAGCAGCGCCAGCACCACCCATGCCCGAAGGCGCAAGCGCGCCGCGGCCCGCAGCCGCAGCAACGCAGCCGCCACTCGCCTAGCCCTGGGCGAGGGTGCGGAAGGACTCCGCCTCTTCCTCGTCCGCCCCGTCGTCGAGACGGCCGTCGCGCATGGTGACGATGCGATCGGCGGCGGCGGCCACGTCGCGGTCGTGGGTCACGAGCATGATCGCCTGGCCCTCCCGGTGGAGGCGACGGAACAGCTCGAGGACCTCCATGCCGCCGGCCGAGTCGAGGGCGCCGGTGGGCTCGTCGGCCAGCAGCAGCGTGGGCTGGTTGGCCAGGGCTCGGGCGATGGCCAGGCGCTGGCGCTGACCGCCCGACAGCACACCCGGTGCGCTCTTGGCCTTGTCCGCCAGGCCGAGGAGGTCGAGCAGGTCGCGGGCCCGGCTCTCGGCCTGCTTGCGCGAGGAGCCGGCGATCACGGCGGGGAGGGTCACGTTCTCCAGGACGCTCATGCCCTCGAGCAGGTTGAAGAACTGGAACACGATCCCGATGTGGGCACGGCGGATGCGGGCCAGCTGGTTCTCGTCCTTGCCGGCGAGGGACTCCCCGGCCAGGACGATCTGGCCGTCGCTCGGCGTGTCGAGGCCGGCGATCAGGTTCAGCAGCGTGGACTTGCCACACCCGGAGGGTCCCATCACGGCGACGAACTCGCCGTCCTGCAGGGTGAAGTCGACGCCTCGAAGGGCCCGCACCGGGACCCCCTCCGACTCGTACGTCTTCCGCAGGCCCGTTGCCTCGACGACCGTCACCGCCATCCCCCTTCAGTTGGGTGCTTCCATTTGGCCCCACATGGGTCCGGCATTCAAGTGTGCCGCCCCCCGTCACCTCGTGCGGCCAACCCCCCGCCCCGCCACCGGCTGCCGCCCTTGCCGGCGGGAACGGCAGCGGGCACAGTCTGGCCGGGAGGTGGACATGGCGCGGTCGGAGCGGGGAGCGCAATGGGGCGCCGGAGTCCGCCTGTGCGCCCGATCCGAGCTCCGGCGCCGCTGGCGGGCCCTGGTGTCCCTCGGCGTCATCGCCGGGCTGGCCGCCGGCCTCACCCTGGCCGCCGTGGCCGGAGCCCGCCGGACCTCGACGGCCTACGAGCGCAACCGGGCGGCGACGGCCGCCCCGGACGCGCTGGTGTTCGCAACCCAGGTCGGCATCGAGGACCAGGACTACTCGGCCGTGCTCGACCTTCCCGAGGTGGTGGACGGCGGGACCTTCAACCTGGCACCGGTGGGCATCAAGGAGCACCCGATGGGCGCGCTGGCGCCCGGCGACGACCACCTCTACCGCACGCTCAGCCGCCCGCTGCTCGTCGACGGCCGGCTCCCGGATCCCGAGCGGGAGGACGAGATCGTCGTCAACCGCGAGGCCGCGTCGCGGTACGGACTGCACGTGGGGCAGCACCTGACGGTGGTCGGCTCCACCGACATCACCGACTTCTTCCGCGACGTGACGCCGAGCGGCCCACCCGAGGTGCGGGCCACGGTGGTCGGCATCGGCGACTCGACGATCGACGCCGTGTTCCTGCCCGACCAGCCGGGCTTCGTGCCGAGCGCCGCCTTCCTCGCCCGGTTCCCGGAGGTGCCGCGGTTCCCCAACCTCGTGGTGCGCCTGCGCCCCGGCACCGACGTCACGGCGTTCCACCGCCGCGCCTCCGCCGCCCTCGGCCTCCCCGACGTCCCGGTGCGCGACCTCGCCGAGGACCGCAAGCGGGTCTCGCACGGCACCGACCTCGAGCGCACCGGCCTTCTCCTGTTCGCCGGCGCCGCGCTGCTCGCCGGCCTGGTCCTCGTCGGGCAGGCGCTCACTCGCACGGTGTACGCCATGGCCGAGCCGGTCCTGTCGCTCCGAGCCCTGGGGCTGACCAACTCCGAGCTCGTCGGCGCCCTGGTCCTGCCCCTGGCCCTGACCGCCGTCGTGGCCGGGGGCGTGGCCGTCGCCGGTGCCGTGCTGTTCTCGGAACGGTTCCCGGTGGGCCTGGCCAGGAGGCTGGAGCCGGACCTCGGCGTGCACGCCGACTGGTGGGTCCTGGCCCCCGGCGCCGCCCTCGTGACGCTGGTGATCCTGGCCGGCGCCGCCTATGCCGCCTTCCGCTCCACCCGCCGCCTGCGGTCCGACGAGCCCGTCGCCACCCGCTCGTCGGTGGCGGGGTGGGCCCGGCGCGCCGCGCCGGTGCCCGTGGCCATCGGGATGGGCCTGGCCCTCGAGGGGGGTCGGGGCCGGCGGTCGCTCCCGGTGCGTCCCGCCCTGGCGGGCGCCGTGATCGGCGTCGTCGGCGTCATCGGCGCCCTCGGCCTGGTCAAGGGGATCGACGACGCCCTGGCCAGCCCGTCGCGCTCGGGGCAGGTGTGGGACGCCTACGTCGCCCCCACCGAGGAGCACAACGGGGACTCCCTGGGCACCGCCCTCACCGAGGAGGCCGGCGTGGGCGCCGTCGCCGCGTTCGACCGCGCTCCCCTCGACGTGGACGGCGACGGGCTGCCCGTGTACGCCATCGACGCCGTCAAGGGCCATCTGTCGTTCGTCGTCCTCGAGGGCAGGGCGCCGGCCCGCGACGACGAGGCCGCCATCGGCCCGGCGTCGGCCAAGGCGCTGGGCAAATCCATCGGCGACACCGTCACGGTGAGCAGCACCAAGGGCACGGAGCACCTTCGGATCGTGGGATCGGCCCTCCTGGCCCAGACGCCGCACACGGAGTTCGACCAGGGTCTTTGGACCACGCCCGGCGGGTTGGCCGAGGTGGACGACCGGCCGCCCGAGGGCATCGACGTCGAGTTCGTGGTGAAGGCGAAGCCCGGAGTGGGCCACGACGACCTCGTGCAGCACCTCCAGAGCGTCTACGGCGACGTCGGGGAGGCGACGTACCCGCAGGACGTCCTGCTGCTGCGCAACGTCCGGACGCTGCCCCGGGCCCTGGCCCTGTTCCTCGTGCTGCTGGCCGTCGCGGCGGTGACCCACGCCCTCCTCACCGCCGTCCGCCGGAGGCGCCACGACCTGGCCGTCCTGCGGGCCATGGGGTTCCGGCCGCGCCAGAACGCGCTGTGCATCCTGAGCCAGTCGATGACCATCGCCGCGGTGGGCCTCGTCGTGGGACTCCCGCTGGGTGCGGTGGCCGGTCGGCTGGCGTGGCGATGGGTGGCGGACGCGACGCCGCTCGTCTACGTGGCCCCGCTGGCCCTGGTCGCCGTGGGCCTGGCCGCGCCGGGCGCGCTGGCGACCGCCAACCTGCTGGCCGCCGTGCCCGCCCGCCGGGCCGCCCGGCTGCGCCCCGCCGAGGTGCTCCGCTCGGAATAGGTCCCCGCTCGATCGTTCTGGCAGCGGAAACCGACCGGTGGCGGTCGGTTTCCGCTGCCAGAACGCCTGACCCGCTACTCGACCAGGCGGCCGCGCAGGTCGGCGTCCCACTCCCGCTCCAGCCAGGCGTGCAGCTCGGCGGGCACGGGCGGGACCGGCTCTGGCGTCACCGGCTCGAGCGTGCCGGCGGCGGCGTCGGCGAAGCGGGCGGTGAAGTTCACCTGGAGGGCGGGGTCGAGGTCGGGGTGGTCGCTGCGGTTGTGGCAGCCCCGCGTCTCCTTCCGGGCGAGGGCCCCGAGCATGGTCGCCTGGGCCAGGGCGATGCCGGCACGCAGGTCGAGCAGCTGGGCCAGGTCGCCCCATCCTTCGGCGCTGGGACGGACATCGATGTCGGGAAGGACGCCTCGCAGGGAGGTCAGCTCCGCCAGGCCGGCGTCGAGCCCTGCCGCGGTGCGCACCACGCCACAGTGCTCCCAGAGCAGGTTGCGCACGTGGCGCTGGGCGGGACGGGCCAGCTCGGTGCCCGGCTTCACCAGGGCGTCCAGCTCGGCGTCGGCATCCCGAATCGCACTGCGGGGGCGCAGGGAGATGTCGGTCCCCTCCACGAAGGCAGCTGCCGCGGCGCCCGCCTTGCGGCCGTAGACGACGGTCTCGGTGAGCGAGTTGCCCCCGAGCCGGTTGGCGCCGTGGAGGCCGGCCGTGCACTCGCCGGCGGCAAAGAGGCCGACGACGTCGGTCGCATGCGTGACCGGGTCCACCACCAGGCCGCCCATCGTGTAGTGGGCCGTGGGCGCCACCTCCATGGGGCTGGCCGAGATGTCGAGTAGCTGGAGCTCGATGAACTGGCGGTACATCCTGGGCAGGCGCTCGAGGATGTATGACTTCCCCCGGTGGCTGATGTCGAGGAACACGCCCCCGTTGGGGCCGCCCCGACCCTCCGCGATCTCCGTGTAGTTGGCCAGCGCCACCCGGTCGCGGGTGCTCAGCTCCATGCGGGCGGGGTCGTAGCGCGTCATGAACCGCTCGCCGGCCGCATTGAACAGGCGGCCGCCCTCGCCCCGCACCGCCTCGGTGACCAGGGTGCCGGCTGCGTCCTCGGGCGCCACCATGCCGGTGGGGTGGAACTGCACCAGCTCGAGGTCCTTCACCCGGCAGCCGGCCTGCATGGCCAGGTGGATGCCGTCGCCGAAGTTCTCGTCCCGCCGCGACGAGCTGCGCCGCCACAGCCGGGTGTGGCCGCCGGTGGCCAGCACCACCGCGTCGGCCAGAAAGGCGGTGCGGCTGCCGTCGTGCAGGTCGAAGGCCAGGGCACCGAAGCAGGCCCCGTCGATCACCAGCAGGCGGGCGACGTACTGGTCCTCGATCACCGGGATGTCGAGCTGCCGGGCCTTGGCGGCCAGGGTGGTCATCATGGCCCGACCGGTCCAGTCGCCGGCGTAGCAGGTGCGCCGCCATCGGTGGGCGCCGAAGAAGCGCTGGTCGAGGTCGCCTCCGTCCGTGCAGGCGAACGGGCAGCCCCATTCGGCCAGCTCGCGGACCGCCCGCGGCGCGTCGCGCACCACCGTCTCCACGATCCGGGGGTCGCCCAGGAAGTAGCCCTCCTTCACGGTGTCGGCGAAGTGCTGCTCCCAGCAGTCCTCGGGGTCCCGGGTGCCGAGAGCGGCGTTGATGCCCCCGGAGGCGAGCACCGTATGGGCGTCGAGCCGGCTGCGCTTGCTGAGCACGAGGACCTCGCTGCCCGCCTGCTTGGCCTCGATGGCGGCCCGCACACCGGCGCCGCCGGCGCCGATCACGAGCACGTCGACCGGATGGGTGCGCAGCGTCATCCGGACGGTTCCCATCGGTGGCGACTCACGGCCCAACCCTTGCGCGGATCGGCGGAGGGCGAAAGCGGGCCCGGCTACCGTCGGGGCATGCGGGTGACGGCCAACGGCGACGCGGTCGACCTCGCCGACGGGGCCACCGTCGCCGATCTGCTCGTGGCACTCGGACTGGGCGGCAAATGGGTCCTCGTCGAGCGCAACGGCACGCCCGTCCGCCGGGCCGAGCTCGCCTCCACCGGCCTGGCCGACGGCGACCGGCTCGAGCTGGTGCGGGCGGTCGCGGGTGGGTGACGGCGCCGGCGGCCGGCGTGGCGGCCCGGCCGCTCCGGCTCGAGAGGGACCGGCCGGCCGGACAGGAGCGCGGCGGCACGGAACCGCTGACCTGAGCCGCCTGGCCGGGCGGCGCCTGTACCTGTGCACAGCCGACCGCCAGGATCTGGCCGCGTTCGTGGCGGCGTGCATCAGCGGTGGCGTCGACATCGTGCAGCTGCGGGACAAGCGCCTCGACGCCCGGCCCCTGCTGGCGCGGGCGGCCGTCGTCGCCGCCGTCTGCAGGGACGCGGGCGTGCCCTTCATCCTGAACGACCGGCCCGACCTGGCCCTGGAGGCGGAGGCCGACGGGGTGCACGTCGGCCAGGACGACGCGCCGCCCGCTCTGGCCCGGAGGATCCTCGGCCCCGGCGCCATCGTCGGCTACTCGACCCACGCCGAGACCGAGCTCGACGCCAGCGTGGGCGAGCCGGTCGACTACGTGTCCGCCGGTCCGGTGACGGAGACCCCCACCAAGCCAGGCCGTCCCGGGACCGGCCCGGGCTACATCGCCTATGCCGCAGCCCACGCCGGACGGCCCGTCTACGTCACCGGCGGCGTCACGCCCGACACCCTGGCTCCGCTGGTGGCAGCCGGTGCCCGGCGGTTCGTGGTGGTGCGCTGGCTCACCGAGGCCGCCGACCCGGAGAGGAACGCACGGGCCCTGTCGGCCGCCCTCGACCACCTCCTGCCGCCGGCTCAGGAGTAGGCCTGCGCCCGCGGGCACGGCGCACCCCGGCGGCGCGGATCAGGTTTGGCGGTCGAGCCAGCCGAGGAGGACGGCGATGGCGCGGGGATCGTGCCGCAGCCGGCTGCCGGCGCTGGCGAGGACGCGCAGCTCGGCCTCACCGTCGGTGGCGTCGGCCAGGGCGCGGGCGTCCATGTGCGAGACGACGTCGTCGTCGGCGCCGTGCACCAGGAGGACCGGGCGGGGCGGCACCTTGCCCACCAGGCTGATCGGTCGGATGTCGTGCAGCTCGCGCGCCCACTTTGAGAAGTCGGGGGGAAACTTCGGGTTGCGCACCACGCCGATGCTGCGCCCGTGCTGGAGGAACCACCGGGGGTCGGCACTCCACGCGTCGAAGTCGGCCGGCGCCGAGAAGGCGGCCACTCCGCCCACCCGCTCGTCCTCGCCGGCGGCGCACAGGGACAACCCGCCGCCCGCGCCGAAGCCGGCCAGCCAGACCCGGTCGACGTCGGTGTGGGTGAGCAGGTGGTCGACGGCCGCCCGCAGGTCGCCCAGCCAGCCGCCGAGCGAGAAGTCGCCCTGGGACTCGCCGGTCCCGCGGAAGTTGAACGTGAGCACGACCCACCCGGTGTCGGCCGCCACCCGATCGGCCAGGTTCGGGTAGCTGCGAGCGGTGCTGGCCGCCCCGCCGGGGCCGGCCGGGAAGCCGTGGCAGATCACGAGCCCATGGCGCGCCAGGCCGGGACCACCTGACGACGCCGCCGGGCGGGCCAGGTGACCACACAATGTGAGGCCGTCGGAGACGATGGCCGTGTCCACCACGTTCACCGTACGCCCGCCGGGTGACCGATGGTGAGCAATTGGGTCAGATGACCCGGCAGCGGCGGCACGCCCGATAGCCGCGATTGGCGGCCTCGACCGGCGTGTCGGGCCCGAACGTGGCCGCCTTGCCGGACTCGACCACCTCGTCGATGCGACATCCGGGGACGGCGGCATCGAGGTCGTGCACGACCATCGTGCGCTTGTCGCCGAGCCAGCGGACGGATGCGAAGCGAAGGGGGCGGGAGGCCCTCACGCCCGGCGACTGCGACCCGGCCATGCCCCGCCGGCCGGCCGTCACGCGAACGGGGGGGCGCTCGCGCACCCCCTCGTCCGGGAAGAATCGCTGGAAAGGACCCGAGTACCGGACTGCGTCGGAAGGGACCAATCTCCGACCGGCGCCTCGAGTGGTGTCTGGCTGGGTTTCGCCGGGTGGTCCAGCTGCCGCGTCAGCGGCCAGCCACCTCCAGGGTCCCAAAACGTTGACTGTGCAGTTGGACCACCTCCTTTCTCTGGTACCGGATATGAAACCACATCCGCACCGCAAAGTTGCGTCAAGATTCGCGCCTCTACGGAGCGGGGCGGTCGTCCGGCGGCACCTCCGGGCCGATGGCGCCGATCGCCTCCAGATAGGTGAGCTGGGCGTCGAGGACGGCGTGCACCTGGACGGCCGTGTAGCTCTCGCCGACGGCCTGGGCCCGGGCGAGCACGTAGTCGACCGTCTCGGCCCCACCCACGACGACGGGCCCGGCCGAGTCCGCCGAGTGCCCGTTGCCGGAGACGCCCTTCATCCGGAAGTACTCGAGGTTCCAGTCGATGATCTGGCGCACGTCGGCGTGGCTGAGGACGGCGCTGACCTCGAACGGCAGGTTCTCGGCCACCCACTGCACCGCCTCGTCGAGGTCGAAGGTGGGCTGGGGCGGCACGGCATCGAGACGGCGGGCCTCCCGACCGATGACGACGGCCGCGATGGCGAACACGATGGCCACCACCACGAAGCCGTAGACGACCATCACCGGGCGCGGACAGTAGCGCGAGGCCCTTCCGGGAGGTCCGGGGAGGGCCGGAGGCCCCCCCGGAGGCGGTCCTTCTGTACTAGACCGGTCCGCCATGCTCCGCTTCGAGGACGGGCGCGTCGAGGTCCACACCGTCGTGGTGGGCCCACTGTCCACCAACGTGTACATCCCGCGGTGCAGGCGCACCGGCGCGTCGGTGCTCATCGACGCGGCCGACGACGGCCCGCAGCTGGTGGGGCTGTGCCGCACGCTCGGCGTCGACAAGGTGCTCGAGACGCACGGCCACCGGGACCACATCGCCGCCGTACCCGCCGTGCGGGCCGCCGGCTACCGGGTCGGCATCGCCGCGGGCGACGCGCACAACCTCGACGGCCACGACTTCGAGCTGGTGGACGGGGAGGAGCTCGAGGTGGGCGACCTGCGCCTGCGCACCATCGCCACGCCCGGGCACACCCCCGGCTCGACGTCGTTCCTGCTGGAGGGCAACCCACCCCTCCTGTTCGGGGGCGACACGCTGTTCCCGGGCGGGCCGGGCGCCACCCGGCCGCAGAACGGGGGCGACTTCCCCACCATCATCCGGACGCTCCGGGAGCGGCTGTTCACGCTCGACCCCGACACGATCGTGATGCCGGGCCACGGCGCCGATACCACCATCGGTGCCGAGCGCCCGCACCTCCAGGAGTGGATCGACCGCGGCTGGTAGGCGGCCGGAGCACGGGATGGACGCTGTCGACGCGATTCTCGCCCGCCGGTCCGTCGGGCGGCTCACCGAGCCCGCCCCCGCCGGCAACGACCTGGACCTCATCCTGCGGGCCGCGGCCGCCGCCCCCGACCACGGGGAGCTGCGGCCCTTCCGCTTCGTGGTCCTTGCCGCGGAGGCCAAGGACGCCTTCGGCCAGGTGCTGGCCGACGCCTACGTCGCCCGCTGCGAGGCCTCTGGCTCGACACCCACCCCTGGCCAGCTGGCCAAGGAGCGCACCAAGCTCGGGCGGGCACCGCTCGTCGTGGTGATGGGCGCCGTGCACCGCGACAGCGACACCATCCCGTGGGACGAGCAGGTCGCTGCGGTCGCCGCCGCCACCGAGAACGCCCTCATCGCAGCCACCGCCCTGGGCTACGGGTCCATGTGGCGCACCGGTGATGTCGCCTACGACCGCCGGGTGAAGAGCGCCCTCGGCTTCGGCCCCCACGACGCCATCGTGGCCTTCGTCTACCTCGGGACGCCGCACGACGGCCGGGCCAGGCCGGCCCGCCGGACCGACGTCGACGACCTCGTCACCTGGTGGCAGCCGCCTCCGGCGGGCTGAGCCCGGTCCGCCGGCGTGCGCCCGCCGGCCCGGCGGACGGTCGGCGTCAGTCGCGGGTGCGGCGGCGGCCGCGCGCGATGGCCCACGCCAGGGCCCCGGTGACGGAGCCGAAGAGCACCAGCCCGGAGACCACGAGCAGGATCACCATGCCGAGCAGGGCGCCGCCGTCGTCCCGCCGGAAGATGATGCCGATGAGGGCGAGGACGAACAGCACGCCGGCGAAGCCGGTCAGGGCCACGGCCACCACCAGGCCCACCCCGGCCGCCAGGGCCGGCGGGCCGACGTCACGGAGCGCGTCGGCCGCGGCGGCGACGGCGTCCTCGCCCCGCCTCCGGGCCTGATAGGCCCGCAGGCCGACGTAGGTCACCACGCCCACGACGATGAGGCCGAGCACCTTCCCCGACAGCCCATCGAGCCCCATGCTCCCCTCAGTCCGAGGCGGTGAGCGGATCCCGGGGCACGGTGATGAGCTCGACCTCCGGCGGCAGCCCCTCGACCTTGACGTTGGCGTCGTCGGCCTGCACCCCCACCCGGCGACCGCCGAGCGGGATGCGGTACACGCGCAGGCGCCGTATCTCCGGGGGCAGGGCCGGCGACAGCCACACCTTGTCGTGGGGGACCCACGGGTCGAGGCGCAGCAGCGTGCGCAGGAACAGCAGGGGCGACGCGGCCGCCCACGCCTGCGGCGAGCAGGACGTGGGGTAGCCGACCACGCCGGGGAAGTCGTCCCGGTCGAGGCCGGTGAACAGCTCGGGCAGGCGGCCGCCCTGGCTGAGGGCGGCGTCGAGCATGCCCATGATGACCCGCTGGGCGTGGTCGACGAAGCCGTAGCGCATGAGGCCGGCGGCGATGATGGCGTTGTCGTGCGGCCACACCGAGCCGCAGTGGTAGCTGATGGGGTTGTAGCCGCCCATCGTGGTGGCGAGGGTGCGCACCCCCCAACCGCTGAACATGGCCGGCGACAGCAGGTGCTCGGCGACCCGCTCCGCCTTGTCCTCGTCGACGATGCCCGTCCACAGGCAGTGCCCCATGTTGGACGCCAGCGAGTCGACCGGCCGCTTGCTCCCGTCGAGGGCGATGGCGAACCACCCGCGGTCCTCGAGCCAGAAGTCCCGGTTGAACGCCTCCTTCAGGGCCGCCGCCTTCGAGCGGAACCAGTCCTCGGTGACGACGTCGCCCTCCTCGTGGGCGAAGTGGGCGCGGGCCAGGTAGGCGCCGTACACGTACCCCTGGACCTCGCACAGCGCGATGGGGGGTTTCGCCACGTCCCCGCTGGCGAAGCGCACGCCGTCCCACGAGTCCTTCCAGCCCTGGTTGATTAGGCCGCGGTCGCTGGCCCGCTGGTACTCGACGTAGCCGTCCTTGTCCCGGTCGCCGTGCGTCTCGATCCACTCCATGGCCCGGTCGGCGTGGGGCATCAGCTGGTCGACCACCTCGCCGGCCAGACCCCACCTGCGCATCTCCCCGAGCAGCATGACGAACAGCGGCGTGGCGTCGGCCGTGCCGTAATAGACCTGGCCGCCGCCGAGCGACAGCGACGCCGCCTCGCCGAAGCGCATCTCGTGGAGGATCTTCCCGGGCTCCTCGTCCTGGCGCGCGTCGACCTTGGTTCCCTGGAACCGGGCGAGCGTCTGCAGCACCCCGAGAGCCAGGTCGGGGTCCACCAGCAGGGCCATCCAGGCCGTGAGGATGGAGTCCCGCCCGAACAGCGTCATGAACCACGGCGCGCCCGCCGCCACCACCGTGCGCTCGGGGTAGTCGGGATCGAAGATGCGCAGGGCGCCCAGGTCCTCGGCGCTGCGGGCCACCGCCCGGCGCAGCCCCTCGTGGTCGGTGTCGACGGCCGGCATCTGCTTGCGCCACCGGGCCATGCGCTCCATCGGCTCGGCCCGGCTCACCTGTTCGCCGCACGGATAGCGGGGCTGGATCACCTCGCCGTCGATGACCGGCGTGAGCTGGATGCACGTCGTCCAGTCGGACTGGGCGGGGACGATGACCTCGAACACGGCGCGACCGGTGCCCAGCTGCGCCTTCCGGCTGAACGACACGCGTGCGGCCCGCCGGAACGAGCCCTTGCGCACCCGGAACACGAGAGCGCCGCCCTCCTCGACCACGTCGAGCTCGCGGTCGGGATCGGTGCCGGCCCGGCCCTCCTTCACCTCGAACAGGTGGGCGAAGTCGGCCTCGAGCACCAGCTCGATCGAGCAGTACGCCGGCTCGCCGGCGAAGTTGCGGACGACCAGGTCCTCTCGCATTCCCCGCCCGATCCAGCGGTGGCGGAACACCAGCAGCGTGCTGTCCGACTGCCCTGCGCGCGGGCGGGTCCGTGAGACGTGGACAGCGCTGAAGGGATCGGGCGTGGACGACGCCAGCGGCTCGGGCCGCTGGCCGTTGAGGCGCAGCTCGAACCGTGAGAGGAAGCGGTTGTCCCGGAAGAACAGGCCGTGCGGAGCGCCGGCCGACATGTCGCCCGACCGGCCCGAGATGCAGAAGGCCGATCCCTGCACGAGGGTGACGATGCCGTCGTGCTGCCCGAGCGCCACGCTCTCGCCGGTGAAGTTCCAGGCATCGGCCACGGGCGGAGCGTAGTTGCGGCCCTGCCCCCACCGACGGTGGCGGCTGTGGTCGAGGCCGCGGACTATTTCCCCTATCCGCGTAGGAGTAATACACTGGAAGGCGTGGTGGAACCCGTCTTCGCGGTCGAGGGCCTGCACGTCGAAGCCGACGGGAAGCCGATCCTGAAAGGCCTCGATGTCGCCGTTCTGCCCGGTGAGGTCCACGCCGTCATGGGCCCGAACGGGTCGGGCAAGTCCACCCTGGCCAACACCATCCTGGGCAACCCCGACTACCGGGTCACCGCCGGGAGGATCCTCTTCAAGGGCGAGGACATCACGGAGTGGCCCACCGACGTGCGGGGCAAGGCCGGACTGTTCCTCGCCTTCCAGTACCCCGAGGAGATCGCGGGCGTCCCGGTCATCCAGTTCCTGCGCCAGGCCCTGTCCGCCCGCAAGGGCATCGACCTCTCGGTGCTCGAGCTGCGCCTGGCGATCATGGACTGGATGAAGAAGCTCGACATGGACCCGTCGTTCGGGGACCGCTACGTCAACGAGGGGTTCTCGGGGGGCGAGAAGAAGCGCAACGAGGTGCTCCAGATGGCCATTCTCGAGCCCGACATGGCCATCCTCGACGAGACCGATTCCGGGCTCGACATCGACGCCCTCCGCGTCGTCGCCAGGGGCGTCGAGGAGGTTCGGGGCGCCCGCCCCCACCTCGGCGTGCTCCTCATCACCCACTACCAGCGCATCCTCGACGAGCTCACGCCCGACCGGGTCCACATCATGGTCGACGGGCGCATCGTGGACAGCGGCGGGCCCGAGCTGGCCAGGCGCCTCGAGAGCGAGGGCTACGAGGCGTGGAGAGGCTGACCAGGCGGTGACCCTCGACGTGGCGCGGCTCCAGAAGGACTTCCCGATCCTCGACCGGCCCGTGCCGGGCGGCTCCCGGCTGGTGTACCTCGACTCGGCGGCGTCGTCGCAGAAGCCGCAGTCCGTGCTGGACGCGATGACGCGCTACTACGAGACCACCCATGCCAACGTGCACCGGGGCGTGTACGGGATCGCCGAGGAGGCCACCCGGCTCATGGAGGAGGCCCGCGACAAGGTCGCCCGCTTCGTGGGAGCGGCCCAGTCCCGGGAGATCATCTTCGCCAAGAACGGCACGGAGTGCCTCAACCTCGTGGCCCAGGCGTGGGGACGGGCCAACCTCCGGGCCGGCGACGCCGTGCTCCTCACCGAGATCGAGCACCACGCCAACCTCGTCCCGTGGCTGATGCTGCGCGAGCAGCTCGGGATCGAGCTGCGCTATCTCCCGCTGGGCGACGACGGCCACCTCGATCTCGGCGACCTCGACCGCCTCGTCGACGGCGTCCGCCTGGTGGGCCTCACCGCCATGTCGAACGTGCTCGGCACGCTCACGCCCGTCCGGCGCATCGCCGATGCCGCCCACGCCGCCGGGGCCGTGGTCGTGGTCGACGGCGCCCAGTACGCCCCGCACCTGCCCACCGACGTCGACGACCTCGGCGTCGACTTCTTCGCCTTCACCGGCCACAAGCTGCTCGGGCCCACGGGCATCGGCGTGCTCTGGGGTCGCGTTGAGCTGCTGGAGGCCATGCCGCCGTTCCTCGGGGGCGGCGAGATGATCCGCGACGTCCGCCTCGACGGGTTCACGCCCAACGAGCTGCCCTGGAAGTTCGAGGCCGGCACCCCGCCCATCGCCGAGACGGTCGGCCTCGGGGCGGCGGTCGACTATCTGGAGGCCCTCGGCATGGATGCCGTGCGGGCCCACGAGGTGGAGCTCACCGGCTACGCGCTGCGCACCCTCACCACCCGCTTCGGCGACGACATCACGATCTACGGCCCGTCGGAGCCGGCCGAGCGGGGCGGCGTGATCTCGTTCTCGTTCAAGGACATCCATCCCCACGACGTCTCGCAGGTGCTCGACCAGTCCGGCGTGTGCGTGCGGGCCGGCCACCACTGCGCCAAGCCGCTCATGCGCCGGCTCGGCGTGGGTGCCACCGCCCGGGCCTCGTTCTACCTCTACAACGACGAGGCCGACGTCGACGCCCTGGCCGACGCGCTCGACGCCACCTCCGCCTTCTTCTCCTAGGAGCAGCGCCACCCCATGGGACTCGAAGACCTCTACCGCGAGATCATCCTCGACCACTACCGCTCGCCCCGGAACCGGGGGGAGCTCGACGCTCCCCCGGCCGTGCGGGTGGAGGGGTACAACCCGCTGTGCGGCGACGAGGTGGTCGTCTACCTCGACGTGCAGGACGGCGTGGTCGCAGACCTCAAGATCGGCGGCCAGGGCTGCTCGATCAGCCAGTCGTCGGCCTCGATGATGTCGGCGGCGGTGAAGGGCAAGACCGTGCCCGAGGCGCGCGCCGTGATCCGGGCGTTCAAGGGGATGATGTCGATCCACGAGCAGCGCCTCGACGCCGACGGCGAGGCCGACGCCGACGCCGAGCGGGCGGCGGCGGAGGTCGCCGAGGTAAAGCTGGGCGACCTCGAGGCGCTCCAGGGCGTCGTCCGGTTCCCGGTGCGGATCAAGTGCGCCACCCTGTCGTGGAACACGCTCCAGCAGGGACTCGACGAGGCGGTCACCGCCCAGGCCGGATGAAGGTTGCCGTCGACCTCGACCGCTGCCAGGGCAACGGGGTCTGCGCCGGGAAGGCGCCCGAGGTGTTCGAGGTCGGCCCCGACGGACGCGCCGTCGTCGTCGACCGGGAGCCCCGCCCCCACCTCCACCGCAGCCTGCGCGATGCGGTCAGGCGCTGCCCCACGCAGGCGATCACCGTGGAGGCCTGAGCGGCGCCGCATGGGGAGTTCGATTTCTGGGGAACGTTTGTCCATACTTGTGCGTCGAACCCCCAGCCGATGCGGTTCGACTTCCCCCAGACCCCGGGTCTCCCTCATGCCCCTGCACGTCCGCCAGCACAGCTTGATCACGGCCGCCGCGGCGATGTCCCTGGTCCTCACCGGATGCCGAAGCTACGACGGTCCCCCCGAGGAGGCCGCCGCGGCCGCCACCACGACCACCGCGCCGCCTTCCACCACGACGACCACGACGACCACGACCGTCGCCCCCACCGCCGCCCCCGGGGCAGCCCAGACCACGGCGACGACGGCGCCGTTGCCCGGCCTCGGCCGAGGAGCCACGGGGCCCGAGGTGCAGGCGCTGGAGGCGCGCCTGGCCGCCCTCCGCTACGACGTCGGGGCGGTGGACGGCAACTTCGACCTCGCCACGTACCACGCCGTGATGGCGTTCCAGAAGGCGACGGGCATGGCCCGCACCGCGCGCGCCACGCCGGACGTCGTCGCCGCCCTCGCCACGGCCGCCATGCCCACCCCCCAGCTGGCCGACGGGGGCCCCGACCGGGTGGAGATCGACCTCCCCCGCCAGATCCTCACGCTGTGGCAGGGCGGCCAGCTGGTGCGCACGCTGTCGGTGTCGACCGGCACGGGCAAGCGGTACTGCGTCGACGGGCAGTGCGCCAAGGCCGTGACCCCCGGCGGATCGTTCAAGATCACCCGCAAGATCAACGGCCTGCGGGTGAGCCGCCTTGGCCAGCTGTACAACCCGCTGTACTTCAACGGCGGCATCGCCATCCACGGCTCCGGTTCGGTGCCGGCCGGCCCCGCCTCCCACGGGTGCGTGCGCATCCCCATGACGGCGTCGAAGTGGTTCTACGACACCGTGCCCGTCGGGACGCCGGTGTACGTCCTCGGTGGCGCCCGGGCACCGGTGCCGTTCAACGAGCAGGCGCCCGGCGACGAGACCACCACCACCACGGCGGCCACGGTCCCGACCACGGTCGTCGACTCCACCACCACGGCTCCGCCCACGACGGTGCTCACGATTCCCACCATCGAGACGACGACGACCACCACGACCACCACGACCCTGCCGCCCCCACCCCCGCTGCTCCCCTGAGTTCGCAGGGCACGATCCCGGCCACGCCGGCCGAAGGTTGACGGCCGCGCCGTCCGGGGCGCTTCGCGTACAGAAGGTCTACAGTGTCCACCTGGCGACTCCGGATGCCGGGATGTTCGTCGCCGCGGTCGACATTCGAGCCCTCCGGTGCCCGCACCGACTTCCCCGGGGAGTGGCAACACAGCAGTGCCCGATTCTGCAGCCAAGTCGCCCAGCCGGCCGCGGTGGATCACCGACCAGGCTCCCGTGAAGCCGGTCCGCCAGCCGCTGTCGCGCCGGCGGATCGTGCTCGCCGCCCTGGCCCTGACCGAGAAGGACGGCCTGCCCGGAGTCACCATGCGCAGCGTGGCGGCGTCGCTGCAGGTCACGCCGATGTCGCTCTACAACCACGTGGCCGACAAGGCCGAGCTCCTCGATCTGATGCTCGACTACGTCCTCGGCGACGTGGTCCGGGCGTCGCAGCACGACGTCGGCACCTGGGACGAGCGCCTGGGCGCAGTGGCCCGGCGGTACCACGAGCTGTGGAAGCGGCACCCGGTCTTCGCCCAGGTCTACGTGCACGGTGTCACGGTCGGCCCGTACGGCCTGGCCAACATGGAGCGCATCCTCGGCATCCTTCGGGAGGCCGGCTTCGACGACGCCGATGCGGCCGCCGCCTTCTCCGTCGTCCGCCACTTCTGCGTGGCCTCGATGCTCGTGGGGCCGGTTCGGCCCGTCGACCGGTCGAAGCGGGGCAGCCGCAGCGACGGCAGCCGCCAGGGCCGCATCGACACGTACTTCTCCGCCCTTCCGGTCGACGAGATCCCCAACGTGGCGAGGTCTGCGACGTTCCTCGGTTCGGACTCGTTCGAGTTCGGCCTGGAGGTGCTGCTGGCCGGGCTGCGGGCACGCGTGACGAAAAGCGGTTGACATCCGCCCGACGGTCTATGAATATACGGCGTACACCTGCTCCAGTGACCTCCGGAGCCCTACAGCGACACGACCCGCATCCTGGCTGCGCTCGGCTGTGAGTGGGAGCAGCGGGCCGGCTGTCCGGGGGGAGCCGGCCCGAAGCTTCCAGCCGGCAACGATCGAGATCTCGTCCTTCATCCGCTGGCGCACCCGGTGGACCGCAAGGGCGAACGAAGCGGCGGCGGGGTTCTTCGTCCCTTGAGCCCCGCCGCCGCCTCGAGCAGGCGGTCTACGCGAAGGGGTCGGCGAACGGGTCGTCGGTGGCCGCCGGCCGGCCTGCCGCACCGGCCCCGGGGCCCTCGTCCTCCCCGTAGGCGGCGTACCCGGTGCGCTCCAGCTCCTCGGGAAGCTCCGGCCCGCCCGAGGTGACGATGCGGCCCTTGACCAGCACGTGCACCGTGTCGGGGCGCAGCTCGTGGAGCAGGCGGTTGTAGTGCGTGATGGCCAGGACGCCGAGGGCGTCCTCCGACGTCTGGGCCTCGACGCGGCGCGACACGGCCCGGAGCAGGTCGAGGTCGAGACCGGAGTCGATCTCGTCGAGCACGGCGAAGCGGGGCCTGATGACGGCCAGCTGCACCGTCTCGCTGGCCTTCTTCTCACCGCCGGAGAACTCCACGTTGACGGCTCGCGACAGCAGCTCGGCGTCGAGACCGACCCGCGCCGCCTCCTTCACCAGGAGCCCCCCGACCTCGGCCGCATCCCGGCCCGACGCCGCGAACGACTCGCGCAGCGCCTCGTCGAGGGCCACGCCCGGCACCTCGATGGGGTACTGCATGGCGAGGAACAGGCCGGCGTGGGCCCGTTTCCAGGTGGGGAGGCCGAGCAGCTCGACGCCGTCGATGGTGACGCTGCCGCCGGTGACCTCGTACTCCGGACGGCCCATCAGGACGTGGGCCAGCGTGCTCTTGCCCGACCCGTTGGGGCCCATGACGGCGTGGACCTCGCCGCTGTGCACGGTGAGGTCGACGCCCCGGAGGATCCCCTTGCCCCCGACGGCGGCCCGCAGATCACGGATCTCGAGGGTGCTCACGGGATCCTCACGAACACGTCGGGCCCGGTGCGCACGACGTCGTAGACGGGCACCGGCTTGGTGGCGGGCAGCGACTGGGGCTCGCCCGACTTGAGCGAGAAGGTGCTGCCGTGCTTCCAGCACTCGATCTCGCAGTCGTCGGCCAGCACCTCGCCCTCGGCCAGCGAGAAGTCGGCATGGCTGCACCGGTCGCCGATGGCGTAGAAGTCGTCGCCGATGCGCACGAGGGCGATGCGGCGGTCACCGACGTCGAAGCGGCGGGCCTCGCCGGGCGCCAGGTCGTCGGCGGCGCAGAGGCGCACGGTGGTGCTCATCCGCTCTCCCTGCCCAGCTTGGCGGCCACCGCCGCCCGCAACAGCGGTCGCAGCGAGGGCACGGGGGCGTGGCGGTGGGCGATGACGTCGTCGAAGAACCCGAGCACGATGAGGCGCTCGGCCACCTCCGGGGGCACGCCCCGCGCCTCGAGGTAGTACCGCTGGTCCTCGTCGACCGGCCCAACGGCCGAGGCGTGGGTGCAGCGCACGTCGTTCTCCTCGATCTCCAGGTTGGGCACCGAGTCGGCCCGGGCCCCGGCGTCGAGGACGAGGTTGCGGTTGGTCTGCTCGGCGTCGGTGCCCGCCGCCCCCTTGCGGACGCGGATGAGTCCCGAGTACACGGCGTGCGACTCGTCCTCCACCGCCCCCTTGAACAGCAGCTTGCTCGTGGTGCGGGGGGCCACGTGGTCCTGGAGGGTGCGGAAGTCGTGCATCTGGTCGCCGTCGCCGAAGTAGGCGGCCAGGAGGTTGCTCGTGGCGCCCCTGCCGCTGAGCTCGGACTCGGTGCGCACACGGGCGTAGCCGCCGCCCAGGGCCACGATGCTCGACGTGAGGGTGCCGTCGGCCCCAACCCGGCTGGCGTGGTACCCAAGCTGCCACGCCTCGCGAGCCAGCTCCTGGACGGCGAGGTAGCCGACGTGGGCGTTGTCGCCGACGTCGAGCTCCACCACCGGCGCCACGAGGGCGGGCGTCCCGGGCGGCGACCCGGTGTGGTCGAGCACGGTGACCTGGGCCGACTCGCCGGCGGAGACGATCAGCCGCGGGAACACCGCGGGAGCGGTGCCGACAGCGGGGCTGGTGCCGCCGTCGATCCACTGGAGCACGACGACCGGGTGCGGGACAACGACCCCGCGCGGCACCTGCACCACCAGGGCGTCGGCCAGGAAGGCGGTGCTCAGGCTGACGAAGGCGTCGACGGGGCGGGCCACCGAACCGAGCAGATCCGCGCCGGCTTCCGTGTCGGCCAGCGGGCCGACGTAGACGCCCCGGGCGGCGACCGCCGGGTCGACCGATGCGGCCGCCACGCGGCCGTTGCGCACGACGACCAGCGCCGAGCGCTCGCCCACCGCCTCGAGCAGGGCGGCCAGCTCGTCGGGCACGCCGGCTCCGGGCGCGGTTCCGCCGGCCGGCGCGTACGCGTCGAGGTCGAGGGCGCCGATGCGGCTGTAGCGCCACACCTCCTCGGCCTCGGTGGGCAGCGGGGAGGACGAGTAGCGCTCGAACGCCTCGGCCCGGCGCGCCCCCAGCCAGGACGGCCCCGGAAGGGCGGCACAAGCATCTGCGGTGAACGTGCTCAGGGGGTACCTCTCGCGAAAAACGGGCCTGTCCGGCCCCGGTGGGCCATCCTACTGCCGGGTCGTCGAAAGGGTGAAGCGGCCGGTGGCGCAGTCGGCCACGCTGCCGCCCACCCGGATGGCGCCACCGGCGGCGTGCACCTCGATGCGGGACGGCCTGCCGATCTCGAGCCCTTGGAGGATCGTCACGTCGACGTCGGTGCCCCAGTGGCGCAGGGCGAACGCGCCGATCGGGCCCGCCGCCGCGCCGGTGCCGGGGTCTTCGGGGATCCCCTCGGCCGGGGCGAACACCCGCACGTGGAGGGTGCGGTCGTCGCGCCGGCGGACGACGGCCAGCGTCGACGCGCCGGCCCGGCGGGTTACGGCGGCCACCCGTGCCGGATCAGGGTCGAGGCCGTCGATGGCCGACTCGGTGGCGACGAGCAGGTGGCGCATGCCGGCGGCCTCGGCCAGCGCCGCGCCCTCGGCGCCGGCCAGCCCCACCGCGGCGACGGCCGCGCCCGGGTCGACGGACGACAGCACGGGGTCGGGTTGGGTCATCACGGCGCCGCGCCGGTCCGCCTCGACCACGACCGTGGCACCCGCCGTGGTCTGGGTCCACCGGCCGGGCCCGAGGGCCCACGCCGTGCCGAGCGAGGGGTGACCGGCGAACGGCAGCTCCGACTCGGGCGTGAAGATGCGCATGTCGTAGGCCTGGTCGCCGGTGACCACCGGGAAGGTGGTCTCGCTGAGGTTCACTTCGCGGGCGATGGCCTGCTGCACGGCGTCCGGCGTGGGGTCGAGCACCACGCACAGGGCATTGCCGGCCAGGGGCCGATCGGTGAACACGTCCACGATCCGGTACGCCAGCTCGACCGTCACGGTCGCTCGCCGTCCCCGTGGCCGTCGGCGTCGTCGGCGGCGCCGCCGTCCGGTGGTGGCGCCGGCCGGTCGTCCCCCGCCGGAAGATGCGCTGATTCCATCCGGATTCCGGATGCATCCAGCGCATCTTCCGCGACGAGCCGCGGCAGGAGCGGAGCGAGCAGGACGAGCCCGCCACCTGCGAGGGCGGCCAGCGAGGCGGCCACCGCGGTCCGTTCGGATGCGGCGTGGGCCCCCGCCACCAGGGCGCCCACGGCGACGGCCAGCCCCGTCCACGTCGTGCCCCGGCGCCGGCACCGGGCGCCCACGAAGGCCACGGCGGCACCGGCCGCCAATGCGACGGCCGCCTGGAGGGCGCCGCCGGCGTCGTTGGCCAGGGCGACGGCCCCGACGGGGAGGGCCAGCGCGGCCACGGCCAGGAAGGGCGTGGCGACGCCTTCCAGGCCTTCGTCGTGCAGCCAGGAGCCGAGCCCGAGGTACACGACGCCGAGGATCATCGACGCCGCCCCTGCGGTGGAGACCGCCCGGCCGACCGTGCCCAGGCCGCCGAAGATCGACTCGCCGGTGCCGAGGTCGCCGGCCGACAGGGCGACAACCCATCCGGCGGCGGCGAGGACCGACAGGTGGGCGGTGTGCCCCCGCCATGGGCCCACGGCGTAGAGCGCAGCCAGCAGGATGCCCGCCAGCACCCCCACCTCGCGCACCGAGGGGGATCCCCCGCCGGCGCTGACGAAGAAGGCCAGGGCGGGGGCGGCCACGCCCGTGGCCCCGACACCGGCGGCCGACGCCGGCGGCGTCCACCGGACCATGGCGCCGGCACCAGCGGCCAAGAGCCCGGCCGCCAGCAGCGTCCCCGGAGCACTGGAGCCCGACGACGCCAAGCGCTGCCCGCCGAGCACGACCACGCCGGCCGCCGCCAGCGCCCCGCCGGCACCGGCCACGGCGACGCCGATCGACGGCGGTGGGCGGCAGGTCACGCCCGGGCCCAGGCGGGCCACCCACGTCGCCAGAGTCCCCGGCAGTTTCCCGGTGGGGCCTCGGGCGTCGGTCAACGGCGCCGGAAGAACCGCTTCCAACGAGGCTGGCCCTCGCCGCGACCGGCCCGTTCCCGGGTCACGTCGTCGAGGATGTCGGGGCCGACCGCGTTGATGATGTCCTCGGCCTGGTCGAGGAGGAAGGCCGTGTCGGCGTCGAGGCGGGGAGGATCCTCGGGAACGGCCTTGCGGGCCAGGCTTCCCTGCGTCCAGCCGGCGTCGAAGGTGCGCTGCTCGAACTTGGGGCAGTCCTCCGGGCACCGCCAAGGCGCCTCGGGCGCGAGGTCGAGCCGGCACATGTGCACGGTCTCCCCGTTGCCGTAGCTGCGCGTCTCGTAATGCTTGCAGTTCGCGCGCATGGGCACCGCTCCATCGTAGGTGGCGGACGCCGCTTCGGGAGCCGCCCCGCGGGCCCGATTCCGGCCGACCGCCGGGCGACCGGGCCCACAGCCCGCGGTCAGCCGACCGAGCCCTCCATCTGCAGCTCGATGAGCCGGCTCCACTCGACCGCGTACTCCATCGGCAGCGTCTTGGTGATGGGCTCGATGAAGCCGTTGACGATCATGCTCATGGCCTGCTCCTCGGAGAGGCCGCGGCTCATGAGGTAGAAGAGCTGCTCCTGGCCCACCCGCGACACGGTGGCCTCGTGGCCGATGCGGGCGTCGCGCTCCTCGATCTCCATGTACGGATAGGTGTCGGAGCGGCTGTGCTCGTCGAGGATCAGGGCGTCACAGCGCACGAAGCTCCTGGAGCCCGTGGCGCCCTGGTCGACGTGGACCTTGCCGCGGTACGACGTGCGCCCGCCGTCCTTGCAGATCGACTTGGAGATGATGGTGGAGCTCGTCTCGGGGGCGGCGTGCACCATCTGGGCGCCGGCGTCCTGGTGCTGGCCGGCGCCGGAGTAGGCCACCGAGAGCACCTCGCCCGACGCCTTGGGCCCCATCAGGTACACGGAGGGGTACTTCATGGTGAGCTTCGAGCCGATGTTGCCGTCGATCCACTCGACGCGCGCCTCGGTCTCGGCCCGGGCCCGCTTGGTGACCAGGTTGTAGACGTTGGGCGACCAGTTCTGGATGGTGGTGTAGGTGATGCGTGAGCCAGGCAGCGCCACCAGCTCCACGACCGCCGAGTGGAGCGAGTCGCCGCTGTACACCGGGGCCGAGCAGCCCTCGATGTAGTGCACCTGCGAGCCCTCGTCGGCGATGATGAGCGTGCGCTCGAACTGGCCGGCGTACTCGGAGTTGATCCGGAAGTAGGCCTGGAGCGGCATCTCGCAGTTCACGCCGGGCGGGATGTAGATGAAGCTGCCGCCGGACCACACCGCGGAGTTGAGGGCGGCGAACTTGTTGTCGCCGGGCGGGATGACCTTGCCGAAGAAGCGCCGCACGATCTCGGGGTGCTCGCGCACCGCCGTGTCCATGTCGGAGAACAGGATCCCCTGGGCCTCCAGGTCCTCCCGGTTCTTGTGGTAGACGACCTCACTTTCGTACTGCGCGGTGACGCCGGCGAGGTACTTCCGCTCCGCCTCCGGGATGCCGAGCTTCTCGTAGGTGCTCTTCATCTGCTCGGGGAGGTCGTCCCAGTCGTCGACCTGCTCGCCCGACGGCTTCAGGTAGTAGTAGATCTCGTCGAAGTCGATCGACGGCATGTTCACGGCGAACCAGGGCTTCATGGGCATGCGCTCGAAGTGGCGCAGGGCCTTGAGGCGGAACTGCGTCATCCAGTCCGGCTCGCCCTTCCACCACGAGATCTCCCGCACGACGTCTTCGTTCACGCCCTTCTTGGGCGTGAACGCGTAGTCGATGACGCCGTCGTTCCAACCGAGCTTGTACCGCCCGAGGTCGAGTTCGGTGGTAGCCATGGGGGACCAGCTCCTTCGAGGTGGTGCGTGGGGGGGATTTCTCCTACGCTCATAGTAACAATCCCTGGCACACTGGGCATCCCGGCGAGTGCCTCATCCCCAGGGGCAGGTGTGCCGAAGCAACGAGAGCGGGAACAAGGGAACACAGGCCACGGACCACACGTTGGAACGGGACGACATGGACGACACGACGCAGATCATCGAGCAGTTGAGGGCCATGGCCACGGACCAGGCGTACTTCAGCGCCTCCCGCGTGCAGAGCATCCTCTTCGACCTCTACGGCGTGGTGGGCACCGACGAGGCCAAGCGGTTGGTGGAGACCTGGTTGACCCTCACCATCCAGCGTGATCTGTTCTCCGGTGCCGAGCTGCTCGAGATGCTCGACGACCTGGAGAGCCGCCTCACCTCGCGCGTCTCGGGCTGAACCCGGCCGCCGGCCGGCGCAGAGCGGCCCGGGGTCACGGGTCGGGGAGCCGGACCAACTGGTCGACCGCTCCGAGCATCTCCTGCCCCATAGTGGTGGCCAGCTCGGGGTCGTCGCCCACGTAGCCGGCGGCCCGCTGGCCTGCCGCTCGACGCCGGCGCACCTCCTCGGCGACCGCTGCACCGTCGGCGCCGGCCACGACCACTGTGCGCGGCTTCGCCGGTTCCGACATCGAGGTGCCACCCTAGAGCGATGGCCGAACCGAGTTCCGACGCGCCCGCAGCCCCGAAGCGCCCGACCGTGCTCACCGCCCACGGCGACGAGCGCGTCGACGAGTGGTACTGGCTGCGGGAGAAGGACGACCCTGACGTGATCGCCCTGCTCGGGGCCGAGAACGTGCACACCACCGCCGTGCTGGCGCCCACCGACGACCTCCAGCGGCGCATCTACGACGAGATCGTGGGCCGGATCCTCGAGACCGACCTGTCGGTGCCGGCCCGCAAGCGCGACTGGTGGTACCTCTCCCGCACCGTCGAGGGGCTCCAGTACCCGATCGTGTGCCGGCGCAAGGGCGAGCCCGAGGGGCCCGAGGAAGTGATCCTCGACCAGAACGAGCTGGCCGCCGGCTCCGAGTACTTCGCCGTGGCGAACACGAACGTCAGCCCCGACTCGACCCGACTGCTGTACGGGACCGACGCCAACGGCAGCGAGCGCTACACGCTGCGGGTGCGCGACCTGGCGACCGGCGACGATCTGGCCGACGAGGTGCCCGACACGTACTACGGCGTCGCCTGGGCGGGTGACAACGCCACCGTCTTCTACACCCGCGTGGATGACGCCATGCGCCCGTTCCAGCTGTGGCGCCATGTCGTCGGCACGGCGGCGGCGGACGACGTGCTCGTGTTCCAGGAGGACGACGAGCGCTTCTTCGTCGGGGTGGGCCTCACCAAGAGCGAGCGGTTCGTCGTGCTGTCGTCGGAGAGCAAGGTCACCAGCGAGGTCCGCGTGCTGCCGGCCGACGACCCGCTCGGGGAGTTCCGGGTCGTCGAACCCCGCCACCAGGGCGTCGAGTACCACCTGGAGCACCACGGCGACCGCTTCCTCGTGGTCACCAACGCCGATGGAGCGGAGAACTTCAAGCTGGTGGAGGCACCCGTCGACGACCCCGGCCGCCGGAACTGGACCGAGGTGGTCGCCCATCGCGAGGACGTCAAGCTCGACGGGATCGACGTCTTCGCCGGCCACGTGGCCCTCTTCGAGCGGACCGAGGGGCTGCGGCGCATCGCCGTGCTCCGCCTGGCCGACGGCGACATGCACGTCATCGAGCAGCCCGAGGCGGTGTCGACCGTGTTCGCCGAGGCGAACATGGAGTTCGACACCACCGTGCTGCGCTACGGCTACACGTCCATGGTCACGCCCCGCTCCATCTACGACTACGACATGGAGGCCCGCACGGCGGAGCTGTTGAAGCGGCAGCCGGTGCTCGGGGGCTACGACCCGGCCGACTACGAGACGGGCCGGCTGTGGGCGACGGCGCCGGACGGCGAGCGGGTGCCCGTGTCGCTTGTGCACCGCCGTGGCGTCGAGCTGGACGGGACGTCGCCCACGGTGCTCTACGGCTACGGGTCCTACGAGATCAGCATGGACCCCACCTTCTCGCCCCTTCGGTTGAGCCTGCTCGACCGGGGCGTGGTGTACGCCATCGCCCACGTGCGGGGAGGCGGCGAGATGGGCCGGCGCTGGTACGAGGACGGCAAGATGCTGCGCAAGAAGAACACCTTCACCGACTTCGTGGCCTGTGCCGAGCACCTGGTGGCGTCGGGGTACACGAGCCCCGAGCGGCTGGCCATGCGCGGCGGCAGCGCCGGCGGCCTTCTCATGGGCGCGGTCCTCAACATGCGGCCCGACCTGTTCGGCGCGGTCGTGGCCGAAGTGCCCTTCGTGGACGTGCTCACGACGATCCTCGACGAATCGCTGCCCCTCACCGTCACCGAATGGGAGGAGTGGGGCAACCCGAAGGCCGACGCCGACGTGTACGCCTACGTCAAGTCGTACTCGCCCTACGACAACGTGGCCGCCGTCGACCACCCGCCGGTCCTGGCCCTCGCCGGCCTGAACGACCCGCGGGTGAGCTACTGGGAACCGGCCAAGTGGGTGCAGCGCCTTCGGCACCGGGGCACCGGCTCGCGACCCGTGCTGCTGAAGACGGAGATGGGCGCCGGTCACGGCGGCCCGTCGGGGCGCTACGACTCGTGGCGGGAGGAGGCGCTGGTCTGCGCCTTCCTGCTCGACGCCCTCGGCGTCGCCGGCTGACGCCGACCGGCCGGCGGGCCGCGGTTGCCATCGACTCCGCATCGGGCTCACACGGATTCCTCAGGTCGGAGCCGCACCTTGGTGACGTCACCGACCGAAAGGACACGAACGATGACCCTCAGACCCCGCCTGGTGGGAGCACTGGTCGGCTCCCTGGCCGCTTTCGCGGTGGCCGGCGCCGGCTTCGCCGGCGCCCAGGAGACGCCCACCACCGACCCGCCCGCCGCCGAGTCGCCGTCGACGACGCCCGCCCCGGATGCCACGGCCCCTGACGCGGCGCCCGCGCCCGATCACTGCGACCATGACGGGGGGTCGGGCACGACGTCGGACGCACCGGCGGCCGACAACGCCAGCGTCGACCTCTAGGGACCACGTCTCCGGAGGGCACCGCCGCTCGGCGCGGTACCGGCCGTGCGTTCGCCCCTTGCGCACGGCCGCTCCTCGCACCCGGCACGCCGAGCGGCCCACACGGCACGAGCCCGACCGGGGACGCCAGACGCGCCCTCGGCCGGGCCCGGCCGGCCTGCCCCGCCGCCTCGGTGCACGACGACTGCCGGACGGAACGGCGTCCGGGACGTCAGTCCTCGGCGAGGATCTGGTAGATCTTCTTTCGCGCTTCTGCAACCGCGGCCACCGCCCGTTGCACCTGGGCCTCCTGGCCGGCGTGGGCCACCTGGCGGGCGGCCAGGTGGAGTTCGCCCATGGCGTCGTGCAGCTTGCGCATGCCCTCCGGCCCCTCCCCGTCGGCCCAGGGCGGCCCGCCTCGCCGGCGGGACCGCTCGGCCGCGTCGGCCCGGCCGGCGTCGGTCACGGTGTAGACCCGCTTGCCGTCCCGCTCCTCGGAGCGGACCAGCCCCTCGTCCTCGAGGAGCTGGAGGGTGGGGTACACC
>DATAIT010000107.1 GCA_036262515.1 Acidimicrobiales bacterium
GCGGTGGTGGGCGCCGTCGAGCCCGGGGCCGAGGCGGCACGGGCGGGTCCCCCCGCTCCCCGGCGGTCGATGACGGCCAGGACGTCGGCCCGGGTGATGCGCCCGCCGGTGCCCGTGGCGTTGACCTCCTCGGGACGCAGGCCGTGCTCGTTGAGCAGTCGCCGCACCACCGGCGAGAGCACGCGGCCCTGCCCCGAGGCCCCGTCGACCCCATCGGGGGCGGACGGCGGCCGGCCCGCCGGCGCAGGAGCGGGCTGGCCGGCGGGAGCCGTCACCGGCCCGCCGGCCTCGGCCGCCGGCGCCCGCCGTTCCTGGGCCGGGGGCTCCTGCTCCGCCGGCTGCTCCTGCTGTTCCTGCACCGGGGCGCTGCCGCCCGCACCTTCGGTCTCGGCGACCTCGTCGGGGCCGGGTTCGTCGGGGGCGGCGCCGTTGGCCGCCACACCCGCCTCGCGCCCGGCGTCGGCCTCCGCCGGCGCCTGGGCGCCCGCTCCACCGTTCGACGTGGCCGCGGCGTCGCCCTCGCCGGCGTCGTTGATGACCGCCAGCTTGGCGCCCACGTCGGCCGTCTCCCCCTCCTGCACGAGGATCTCGGCCAGGATGCCGGCCGCCGGTGACGGCACCTCGGAGTCGACCTTGTCGGTCGACACCTCGAAGAGGATCTCGTCCTCGTCGACGGTGTCGCCCACCTTCTTGGCCCACCGGGTGATGGTGCCCTCGGTCACCGTCTCGCCCAGCTGCGGCATCGTGATGTCGGCCATCAGACGTGCAACCCCCTTCCGGTCAGCGCCAGCATCGTCTCGCCGAACGACTCCGACAGGCTCGGATGGGGCTGGATGAACGCCGCCACCTCATCGGGGGTGGCCTCCCAGTTCACGGCCAGATACCCCTGACCCAGCTGCTCGGTGACCCACGGACCGGCCATGTGGACGCCGAGGATGCGTCCGGCCCGGCCGTCGGCGGTCTTCTCGGCGATGACCTTGACCAGCCCCTCGGTGTCGCCCACGATCATGGCCCGGCCGTTGCCTGCGAACGGGTCCTTCTTGGTGACCACGTCGAAGCCGGCGTTGCGCGCCGCCTCCTCGGTCATCCCGGCGAAGGCCACCTCGGGATGGCAATAGATGCACCACGGGACCTTGCCGTAGTCCACGGGCACGGGGGACTCGCCCAGGATGTCCTTCACGGCGACGATGGCCTCGGCGAAGCCGACGTGGGCCAACTGGGGGGTGGCGACCAGGTCGCCGACGGCGTAGACGCCCGGTGCCGTCGTGCGGCACCACTGGTCGACCTGCACGAAGCCGCGCTCGTCGATCTCGACGCCGGTGCCGTCCGCCAGCAGGTCGTCCGACAGCGGGCGCCTCCCCACCGACACGACAACGGCGTCGACGGTGACCTGTTCGCCGTCGCCGAACAGCACCGTGGTGCCGCCGTTGTCCTGCGGCTTGTGGCCGGACACCTGCACGCCGAGGCGGACGTCGATCCCGCGCTTCTTGAACGAGCGGGCCACCACGGCCACCACGTCGGCGTCACAGCCCGGGAGCATCCTGGGGAGCGCCTCCAGTACGGTGACGTGCACGCCGAGGTCGCTCATCATGGAGGCGAACTCGCAGCCGATGGCGCCGGCGCCGATGACGGCGGCCGTTCCGGGCAGCCTCTCGAGGGCCAGGACCTCGTCGGACGTGAGCACGACGCGACCGTCCACGTCGAAGCCGGGGATGGTGCGCGGCACCGAGCCGGCGGCCAGGATCACCGAGGTTCCCTCGATCACGGTGCCATCGTCGATCTCGACCGAGCGGTCGGCCCGCAGTCGCCCGGTCCCCGGGTAGGTGGTGATCTTCCGCCGCTTCATCAGGCCCTCGAGGCCCTTCCAGAGCTGGTCGACCACCTTCTGCTTGCGCAGCTGGCTGACCGAGAAGTCGACGGTCGGCTGCTCGGCCTGCACACCGAAGTCCTTGGCGCCCGCCACGGTGCGGAAGACGGTGGCGGTCTCCAGGAACTCCTTGGCCGGGATGCACCCCCGGTGCAGGCAGGTGCCGCCGACCTTGTCCTTCTCCACCACGGCGACGGACAACCCTGCGCCGGCGGCGTAGAGCGCGGCGGCGTACCCGCCCGGGCCCCCTCCGATGACGACGATGTCGAACCGTTGTGCCGTGCGGACCACCTCCTTGTCGGTGCAGCCAGCCTAGTGACGGCCTGCGCGGACCGGTCTCAGCGGGTGGCGAGGAACAGCTGGAGCGCAGCGGCGAGGAGGATCAGCAGGCCGGTGAGCAGGGCGGCGATGATCAGCTTGCGGGTGCTCATGACGGCACGGGGACTCCAGGGCACCGGTGGGCGCCGGCGTGCCGCGGGACCGGGGGTGCCGCCCGGCGCTCCTCGTCGACCGTCCGGCGGCGCACCCGGGTAGGCTACCGACCACGCAGGGGAGCTCGGCGATCCGGGCTGAGAGGTGGGGTACGCCCACGACCCTTTCGATGAGCAACCGGTCCGGTAATGCGGGCCGAGGAGGCGTGACGATGGTGGACGACCCGCTGGTGATCGCCGGGAGGACGTTCTCCTCCCGCCTTTTCCTCGGCACCGGCAAGTTCCCGTCCCCCGGCTCCCTGCGCGAGACCATCGCCGCGTGCGGCACCGAGATGGTCACGGTCGCCCTCCGCCGCGTCGACCCCACCGCCGAGGAGGACATCCTCGACGCCCTCCCCCCCGGGGTGCTCCTGCTCACGAACACCAGTGGCGCAGTCGACGCCGACGAAGCGGTCCGGCTGGCCCGGCTGGCCCGCGCCGCCGAGCTGCCCGACTGGATCAAGCTTGAGGTGACGCCCGACCCCCGGTACCTCCTCCCCGATCCGGTCGAGACGCTGAAGGCGGCGGAGGTGCTGTGCGCCGAAGGATTCACCGTGCTGCCCTACGTCAACGCCGACCCCGTGCTGTGCAAACGCCTCGAGGAGGTGGGCTGCGCCACGGTGATGCCGCTCGGGTCGTGGATCGGGTCAAACCAGGGACTGCGCACGCGCGCCGCCATCGAGATCATCGTCGAGCAGTCGCTCGTGCCGGTCGTCGTCGATGCCGGCATCGGTGCGCCCAGCCAGGCCGCCGAGGCCCTCGAGCTGGGCGCCGACGCGGTGCTGGTGAACACGGCCATCGGCACCGCCGGGGACCCTCCCGCCATGGGGGCGGCCTTCCGCCTGGCCGTCGAGGCCGGCCGCCGGGCGTTCCTCGCCGGGCTGGCCGGCTCCCGCGCCGGCGCCGAAGCCAGCTCGCCCCTCACCGGCTTCCTCTCGTGACCGGGACCGGAGGGTGACCGGGGACACGGGCGTGGCCGTCGCTCTGGAGTCGCGGCCGGACGGCGTGCCGGCCGGGACGGCGGCGGCCGACCTGGTGGCCACCGATCTGGCCGGGCTGCGGTCCTTCGTCGAGCGGGCGACGGGAGCCGACGTCGACCGGGCCCTGCGGGTCGCCCGGCCGACGTTGCAGGACTTCGCCGCCCTGCTGTCCCCGGTGGCCGGCGAGAGGGTCGAGGACCTGGCCCGGCGGTCCGCCGAGCTCACGCTGCGCAGGTTCGGCCGCACCATCCACCTGTTCGCCCCGCTGTACCTGTCGAACGAATGCGTCTCGGTGTGCACCTACTGCGGGTTCTCGGCGGGCAACGAGATCGCCCGCCGCACGCTGTCCACCACCGAGGTGGCGGCCGAGGCGCGTGCCCTCACCGGCCGGGGGTTCCGCCACGTCCTGCTGGTGGCCGGTGAGCACGCCCGCATCGTGAGCAAGGACTACCTGGTCGACTGCGTGCAGGCCCTCGCCCCCGAGGTGCCGTCACTGTCGGTGGAGGTCCAGGTGTGGGACACGGCGACGTACCGCCGCTTGGTGGAGGCGGGCTGCGACGGGCTGGTCGTGTACCAGGAGACGTACGACCGCGAGCTCTACGCCCTCGTGCACACCAAGGGCAAGAAGCGGAACTACGAGTGGCGCCTCGGCGCCCCCGACCGGGGGGCGGCGGCCGGCATGCGCCGGCTGGGCCTCGGCGCTCTGCTCGGGCTCCACCCCGACTGGCGCACGGAGGCGCTGGCCGTCGCCGCCCACGCACGTGCGCTGGTGCGCCGCTGGTGGCGGTGCGAGGTGTCCGTCTCGCTCCCCCGGCTGCGCCCGGCGGCCGGCGTCGTCGTCCCGGCCCATCCCGTCGACGACCGGTCCTTCGTGCAGCTCCTGTGCGCGCTGCGCATCCTCCTGCCGGACCTCGGGCTCGTGCTGTCCACACGCGAACCGCCGGCCCTGCGCGACGCGCTCCTCGGACTCGGCGTCACCCACCTCTCCGCCGGGTCGTCCACCGAACCGGGCGGGTACGCCGCGTCGGGTGCGGCCGAGCCCCAGTTCGAGGTGGCCGACACCCGCGACGCAGCCGAGGTGGCCGGCGTGGTGCGGGCGGCCGGACTCGACCCCGTGTGGAAGGACTGGCAGCGCTCCTGAGCCTCATCCCTGCCCGACCTGCGCCTCCGCCGGCGCCGGACGCGGGATGCGGCCCTTCCGCAGCGGAACGACGGGTGGGCGGGAAGACACCCGAAACAGGTCGAACCACCACGTCGGGTCTTGTGCGGTTTCACGTTCCGTGCGAAGCTGCTTCGTGCTGATGCCCTACTGGATGTCGATCGAAGTCCTCGACGGAGCGTTCTCCGCCTCCCGTTGGGCCGAATCCCATGGCGACAGCCTGGTGGAGGCGGCCCTGACGTCCGGCGCGTGCGACTGGGCATGGCACCGGCATTCGTGGGGCACCGTGTTCGAGGTGGCCTTCGCCGACGAGGCTGCGTGGGATCGCTACCGGGCACTGCACGGCGTGCGCGCCGCCCTCGACGCCGTCCCCGATCCCAACTTCGGGCTGATCATCTCCCGCGGCCGGGGTGGCAGCGCAGGCACCCGTGACCCCCGCCGGCCGCCGCTGCTGAGTGGCTCCGGCGCCGCCGCGCTGCCCATTCCACTCGTCGACATGCTCGACGACGATGTCTGGGGGGCCCTGCCCCGGGACATCGAGCGCTACCGGGTCCTCACCGCCCGCTAGCCCGCGCCGCGTCCGGCGCGGCGGCGCCGAGCTCCGCCTTCTTTTCCGCGAACACGACACGACGTGTCGCCTGGCGGGAAAAGAAGGGACCGCCCGTGCCGATCCGTTCACCGAAGCGGCCCGACGCGCCGGCGCGACCGGTCAGTCGGCGGTGTCGACGAGCAGGGGGGCGTGGTCGGAGGGGAGCTTTCCCTTGCGGGCGTTGCGGTCGATCAGCGCGAACGTCACCTTCTCGGCCACGGGCTTGGACACGAGCACCAGGTCGATGCGCATGCCCCGGTGCTCGTGGAAGTCGCCGGCCCGGTAGTCCCAGTACGTGTAGAGCTTGTCCTCCTGGTGGACCAGCCGGAAGGCGTCCACCAGGCCCCAGTCCTCCAGGTGGGCCAGCGCCCGGCGTTCGGGTTCGCTGACGTGGGTCGAGCCGACGAATCGGGCCGGGTCCCACACGTCGCGGTCCTCGGGGGCAACGTTGAAGTCGCCGCAGACAGCGACCGGCGCATCGGGATCGGCCGTCGATTCCAGATGGCGCCGGAGACGTTCGAACCACGACAGCTTGTAGTCGTAGTGGTCGCTGCCGAGGCTGCGGCCGTTGGGCACGTACACGCTCGACACCCGCACCCCGCCGCACGTGGCGGAGACCAAGCGCGAATCGGGATCGGCCTCGAGTCCGGCGCAGAAGCCGTCCACCACGTCGTCGAGGCCCACCCGGCTGAGGATGGCGACACCGTTCCAGCGACCGCTCCCGTGGTGGGCACTCCGGTAGCCGAGGGCCTCGAAGGCGAGCGCGGGAAAGGCGGCATCGGCCAGCTTCGTCTCCTGCATGCAGAGGATGTCGGGCTGCGCGTACGCCAGCCACTCCTCCACACGCGGAAGGCGGATCTTCAGCGAGTTCACGTTCCATGTGGCGATCCGCATCGGGCGCCAACCCTAGGCCTGCGCCGCCGTCGCCGATACCGGCCGCGGGGGCTCGTCGCCCACGGCTCCGCCCGTCGCGACCGGACCGCGCCGTCCCAGGCGGGCGGGCCGGGGGCCGGGTCAGCTGCGATCGGCGCCCCGCTTGCGGGGGCTCGTGGCCGGCGGCGCCTCGTCTGCTGCCGATCGCTTGGTCGGAGCCTTCCTGGCCGCCGCCTTCTTGGCCGGCGGCGCCGGCGCGCCTGGCTCGGGGGCGGCCGCCGTCCCGGCCCGCTTGGTGGTGGCCTTCCTGGAGGATCCGGCTGCCCGTGCGCGGCCGGCGTCGGCGACCGCCGGCGACGGCGGCTCGGCAGCCACGTCGGCGGCGGCCGGTCCGGGCGCCGCCGACGCCCGTCGAGTCCGCTTCGACGGTGCCGGCGCGACATCAGCGACCAACGGCTCGCCCGGGGCGGCGGCGGCCGACCGGCGCTTCCGCGTGGAGCCTGTGGCCGGCGCAGGTTCGGGTGGGGCGGCAGCCGCGCTCCTCGCCGCCCGCTTCCGCGTCGATCCCGCACGGGGCGGACCCGGCTCGGGACCCGTGGGCTCGTCGGCGGGCGGCGTCGGTGCAGCCGCCTTGCGCGGCGTGCGCTTCGAGGCGCCCCCGGCCTTCGCCCGGGCCCGCCCGTCGGCTGCGTCGGGGCCGGCGGCCACCTCGGAGGGCGTCTCCGGCACGCCACCGCCGTCGACCGACGCCAGCGGCACGGGCGCACGTGCCGGCTCGGCCCGGGCCGCACCGGCGCGAGGGCGCGCCGGGCGCTTCTTCGGACCACTCGCGGCGGGACGCTGGGCCACCTCGTCGGCGGGGGAGCCGGCGGCAGCCGCGGCTTCACCGGCACCGGCACCGGCAGAGCCGGCGGCAGCCGCGGCCTCACCGGCACCGGCGGCGGCGACCTTGTCGGCCGGCGTGGCCTCACCGGCACCGGCGGCGGCGACCTTGTCGGCCGGCGTGACCGGCACCTTCTTGGCCGCCGCCTTGCGGCTTCGGGCCGCCTTCCTCGCGCCCGCGGCCGGCGCACCCGACGCCGGCGTCGCATCCGAGCGCTCGGCCGCCGCCGGCGCCGCCTCCGGGCGCGCCGCCGCCTTGCGGCCCCGCCCGGCCTTCTTCGCACCGGTCGCCGCCGGCGGCGCCTCCTCCACATCCGCACCCGCGGTCTCGGCGGTGGTCACCGAGACGCCGGCGATCGGCACCACCACATCGGTGGGAACCACCGCGACCGCGTCGTCGACGGCCTCGGGGGCGGCCGCCCCGTCGGTCTCGGCTGGTCGCCGGCCCCGGCGGGAGCGACTGCTGGGCCGGCGCCCGGCCTCCCTGATCTCCTCCTCCACCGTCTCCGGCGTCGGAGCGCCCGAGACGTGGGCGAACGCAGCCAGGGCCAGCTCGATCCCCCGGCGGGGCGGGTCGAGGGCCTGGAGCACGAACTGGCGCGTCTCGCCCCGCTTGAGCACCTCCTTGGCGGCGCGGGGCGGCGGGTCGCCGAGCCCGGTGAGCGGGACGTAGCACCGCAGGTCCTCGGCCGTGACGAAGGCGCCGTGCGACGAGAAGGACTCCACCTCGGCCTCCACCACCGTGCCGAGCGGGTGGGCGGCGACGAACTCGATGAACGGCAGCGGGTCGTTCACCGGGTCGGCCGGCGGCGCGCCACCCCGGCCCCGCCGGCGCCGCTTGACCTTGGGCGAGTCGGGCTCCACCGCCTCCTCGGTGGCGACGGCGATCGCCTTCTGGACCTTCTTGATCTCGTCCCGGGGACCACTCCGGGCCCGGCGTGCCTCCCGCATGGCATCGCGGCTCTTCGGACCCCGCACCGGCGTACGGGGCGTGAAGATCCACCCCACCCCCGGCACGGGCTTGCCGCCGATCAACCGACCGTTGTTGAACAGCCACTCGTGCTCGCCGTGGAACTCCTGGAACGAGTCGTTGGA